>JBCCUP010000129.1 GCA_039196715.1 Pseudomonadota bacterium | reverse complement strand
GCCTACCTCGTGCACCGCCTCGCCGTGCACGGGATATCCCCCTGGCGCGCGGACGCTGCGGAAGGCGCGCGCCGCGCCGTCGCCTACTTCCGACCCGCGCTGACGAACGCCGGGGACTGGCTGGCCGCGTGACGGTGCACGCATAAGGAATCGCCGCAGGAACCGCGACCGCTGCGGCGTCTCGAACCACTGTATCCCTCAACCCGAGCGGCGCACCATGACCCGATTCCTCACCCTGTGCCTGCTGGCCATCAGCGCAACCGGCGTCCAGGCTGGCGACCAGTACATCGACCGCTCGGGCTACGCGGCGGGCGGCTACGACGTGGTGGCGTTCCACGGTCTGCCGCCCGGCGCGCCGGCAACACCAGGGTCTGCGACCTTCACCGCGCAGCACAACGGCGCCGTCTGGGCGTTCAGCTCGGCCGCCAGCCGGGACCGCTTCGCGGCCGACCCGTCACGCTACGCGCCGCAGTACGACGGCCACTGCGCCTACGGCGTGGCGCAAGGCTACAAGGTGCCAGGCAACCCGAACCTCTGGCAGCTCGTGGACGGCCGGTTGTACCTGAACATCGTGCCGCGCGTGGCCCGCACCTGGTCCCGCGACACCGCCGGCTACATCGCACGCTCGGAGGGGGCGTGGCCGTCGCTCGACGCCACCGCGGCCTCGACCGGCAGCTGGCGGGCGCGGCGCGCCAACCGCGACACCTTCAGCGACAACACGCCGTCGCGCTGACCGTCCGACCCAACTGAGGCCTGGGGCAACGTGCCCGATGCACGGCGCCCGTCCGCCCCAACGCGCGGCTGCGCTACCATCGGCGTCTCCCTCACACGAGGCTGACCGAACCCGTGCCCACCGTCGGCCGCGCGCGTCAGCCGACTCCACCGGACGCTGCCGTGACACGGACACTGAGCTGGGTTGGCGAGCGGGCCCGCGGCCTGCTGGCAATCGGCATGCTGCTCGCGCTCGCTGTGCCCTCGATCCCGGACAGCGTGTTGCGCGTGGTGCTGCCGGTGACCTCGTCACTGATCCTCGCGGTCGCCTTCGCGCGCCTCGACGCACGTGCTGTGGTCGATCAGTGGAAAGAACCGAGAATACGCCGCGTGTTGTTGTGGTGCCTGGCCGGCACGGTACCGCTCAGCATGGTCATCGCCACGGGGATCGCGCGCGCGCTCGGCCTCGACCCGACCCTGACGCTGTGCCTCGCCCTGTTCGCCGCCGCGCCGCCAATCGCCTCGGGTGCTGCGCTCTGCTACCTGCTCGGCTTCGACGCGGTGTTGGCCTTGCAGCTCACCGTGGCGAGCACCCTGCTGACGCCCGTGGTCGGCCCGCTGTGCCTGGTGTGGATTGCGGGCATCGACCTGCCCGTCACGTCGGCGGCGCTGTTCGCGTCGCTCTCCGCCATCGTCACTGGCGGGCTGCTGGTGGGCCGCACGGCGCGGCACTTCATTGGCCGGCCGTGGATCGACGCCCACCCGCGCGCGCTCGACGGCGTGGCGACCATCGCCATGCTGTGTTTCATCGTGCCGATGTTCGCCGACGTGACGAACCTCCTGTTCGAGTCGCCGCTGTTGTCACTCGCGCTGCTGGCGACGGTGTTTGCGCTCAACATCGGCGTCAACCTGCTGCTCCGGGCGTTTGTGAAACCCGCGCTCGGTGCCGCACGCGCCGGCGCCTTGGGGCTGATGTCCGGCAACCGCAACCTCGCGCTCTACTACGCCTCGGTGCCGCCGGAACCGGTGCTCGGGCTGTTCGTCGCGCTCTACCAGGTGCCGATGTTTCTCACGCCGCTGCTGCTCGCGCGCTTTCGCGTCGACCCGGCTACTCGCCCGGGCGCTTGAGCGAAAACACGTCGGTGACGCTGCTGTAATCTCGGTAGCCAAGCCGCGCCACCGGCTCGTAGCGCTGCACGTCGAACATGCCGTCGTCGGTGATCACGGCCGGGTCGAGGTGCACGCCAACGACTTCCCCAATGACGAGCGTGTTGTGCTCGCCGGGCAGGTCAATCACCTGCCAGAGCGTACACTCGAAGGCGGCGGGCGCAGCCGCGACAAAGGGCGTGCTGTTGACACGCGGCGCACCCTTCTCGAGGCTGGCCAAGGCGAACTCGTCTTCACCGGCCTTGTAGAATCCCGCGCTGATGTTCATCCCGTCGACGAGCGCGCGCGACACGATCGACACCGTGAACTCGCCGCGCGTGCGGATGTTCGTGACGCTGTCCTTGGCTTCGCCTTCGGGCTTGGTGCCGTTGTTCGAGAACATCACCAGCGGCGGCGCGTCGGCCAGCGCGTTGAAGAAACTGTAGGGCGCGAGGTTGGCGTTGCCCTCGGCGTCGAGCGAGCCAATCCAGCCGATCGGCCGGGGCGAGACGATCGCCTTGAACGGGTTGTGGGGCAAACCGTGGTCGTCGAGGCCGGGTCGGTAGAACATGGCAGTGACAGCGGGTGTGAGTCAGCCACACACCCTACCACCGGACCGCCCTGATAACATGCGTGCATGACCGAGCAACTCACCCTCACCCGCCCCGACGACTGGCACCTGCACCTGCGCGACGGCAGCATGCTGCGCGCCGTCACCCCGGAGAGTGCGCGCCACTTTGGCCGCGCGATCGTCATGCCGAACCTGGTGCCGCCGGTGGTCACCGCCGCCGACGCCGCGGCCTACCGCGAGCGCATCCTCGACGCGGTGCCGAGCGGCGCGGACTTCAACCCGCTGATGACGTTGTACCTGACCGAGTCGACCGACCCGGAGGACGTCGCCTACGCCGCGTCGACCGGGCTTGTGACCGCGGTCAAGTTGTACCCGGCGGGCGCGACCACCAACTCCCAGTCCGGCGTGCGCAACCTCGACGCAGTGATGCCCGTGCTCGAGAAAATGGCCGAGATCGGCCTGCCGCTCTGCGTGCACGGCGAAGTGACCACGCCCGAGGTCGACATCTTCGACCGCGAGGCCGTCTTCATCGAGACCGTGCTCGACCCACTGCGCCAGCGCCTGCCGGCGTTGCGTGTGGTCATGGAGCACATCACCACCGAGGACGGCGTCGCCTACGCGCGGAGTGGCGGCGACACCCTCGGAGCGACCATCACCACGCACCACCTGATCATCAACCGCAACAACCTGCTGGTCGGCGGCATCCGCCCGCACTACTACTGCCTGCCGGTCGCCAAGCGCGAGAAGCACCGCCTCGCCTTGCGCGAAGCCGCCACCTCGGGCGACGCGCGCTTCTTCCTCGGCACCGACAGCGCGCCGCACCTCGACCCGCTGAAGCTCAGCCCCTGCGGCTGCGCCGGTGTCTTCTCGGCGAGCAACACGCTGTCGTGCCTCGCGGCTGTGTTTGAACAGGAAAACGCGCTCGACAAGCTCGAAGGCTTCACCTCGCTGAACGGCCCGACCTTCTACGGCCTGCCGCCGAACGGCGACACCGTGACGCTCGAAAAACGCGACGCGCCCTGCGCCTACCCGAGTCAGATCGACACCGACGACGGCCCGGTCACCCTGTTCGACCCTGGCTTCGATCTGCACTGGCATGTGGTCTGATAAAATTCGCGGATTAACCAAGCCGGATAGCCCCCGATGACCAGCGCCTCGTTCTGCAGCAGAGAAGAAATCGCCGCCCTGACCGCGCAAGCTCTGCTCGAAATCGAGGCCGTGCACTTCCGCCCAGACGAGCCCTACACCCTGACCTCGGGCCTCAAGAGCCCGGTCTACATCGACTGCCGCAAGCTCATCAGCTACCCGCGCATCCGCAGCAACCTCATGGATTTCGCGGTCGCCAACCTCTACCGCGGCGCCGGCTTCGAGCAATTCGACGCCGTCGCCGGTGGGGAAACCGCGGGCATCCCGTTCGCCGCCTGGATCGCCGAGCGCATGGGCCTGCCGATGCAGTACGTGCGCAAGAAGCCCAAGGGCTTCGGCCGCAACGCCCAGATCGAAGGCGACATCCACGAGGGGCAGCGCATCCTGCTCGTCGAAGACCTCACCACCGACGGCGGCAGCAAACTCAAATTCGCCGAAGCCATCCGCAACACCGGCGCCACCGTCGGCCACACCCTGGTCGTCTTTTTCTACGACATCTTTGACCACGCTCGTCCGACGCTACAGGACGCCGGCCTGGAGCTTCACTACCTTGCGACATGGCGTGATGTGTTGGCTGAGGCGAGCAAAAGCGGCAAGTTCGACGCGGCGACGCTCGAGCAGGTGCAGCGGTTTATTGATAATCCGTTGGCGTGGTCGGCTGAGCGGGGTGGGGTTGTGCCGGCTGGATAGCGATTGGTTGCGCTTGGCAGCAGGTCTAACGCTTTAGACGGCTGACGCGAACGCATTCGGCTGATCTAACTGGTTAACTGCTCTTATAGACACGCGAACGGTGGGCAACTTTCACAACCTGAACTACAAGTTCGGAGTCGCGTACTTCATACACAATACGATAAATTCCTTGTCTCACACGATATCGCTCTTGGGATGACAACTTCACACATCCCTCCCCCCGAGGATCCTCTGAAAGCGTAAAAATTCTTGCCAGTATTCGCTTAACGTCTTTTTTGGGGATGGAACGAAGATCCTTAGCAACTGACTTTTTGAACTTGACGCTATATTTTTCCATGCTTCTTTAAGTCGTTAAGCAAAGCTTCATAGCCAATTTCCGCTTCACCCTCGCGCTCAGAAAACGCGGCCAAGTCCTCTTGATCTTCGCTCATTAGGAGGCGAACAGCTTCATCTACAAGCTCTGATATCGATAGATCTGCCGATGCAGCTTTCATTTTCAACGCATGGTGTATCTCGGGCTCAAAGTAAACTGTCGAGCGCTTGGACAAACTACTCACAAGGAATCTCCATAACAACATTTTAACATTATAGCGTCATGACGTCCTAAGGTCTAGCTGGCAGCCAACGCCTAACTCAACCGACGCGTCAGCGATCGGTTGGAGTTTATTGTTAACTCTTATACACCAAATTCGCTTTCATCCATGCAAAAACATCCTCCGCATGACAAATTATCTCTATATTTTTCCATCTGGAATCTAGAGAATAGCTAAAGTGTTCTTTTACTACTGCCACAGGTTCTTCATCAACTCCAGACCGAACAACCAACCCACCGATTCTGCAGATTTTAAATAAAACCTCCGCCAAATCTAAATCCAAAATATCGTATTCGAATGTAATGCCTACCGGAGAGTCACTTTCCAGGAAGTCGGAAATCCCCAGCCTAAGAATTGCAACGTCCGTTAACGGCACATAGATAAATGTATCGTCTTCTTCCGAAGTCGCCCCTAATCCCGTCAGATACTGCTTTAAATCAGCTTTTGCCGAAGCACCAATAGGATCATCTACAGGCACGTATATGACTTCCTCGGTGAATGGATTCACAGCCCTGCGCACCTTGCTTGTCAAATTTACTGAATATAGGTCCATAAGAAAAAATGTTAACTGCTTCACTCAACGGAAAAACCGTTGAGTTTAAATTCACTGGAAAACCGATATGCACCCATGGGGCTTTGCGCTCCGATCAGTAAGCCTCTGAAATCACAGCCTTCTTGGATAGGAGGCAACTTTGTAATGTTTCATGGCGGATTTTATCAGATCTGAAATAGCCATACGTGTGATGGACATGATACTGTCTATAAAAACAGTGTTCTTACACCATGTCAGACTTCTTAAAATCTTGTCGCAGCGCAATGCGCGTGCGGCACCTCGCCTACAAGACCGAGAAGACGTACATACACTGGATCAAGCGGTTCATTCTGTTTCACGACAAGCGTCACCCGGAGCATCTTAGCGAAGAACACGTTGAGCCGTTCTTGAGCCACCTCGCTCTCAACCGGGTGTGTAGCCCAACGACTCAATCACAAGCTCTCTGTGCCTTGGTGTTTCTCTACCGACACGTCGTTCTGCGGGAGTTGAAGCACATGGACGGGATCCGGTTTGCCAAGCGGAAGGCACGTTTACCCATCGTTCTGTCTGCGAGTGAGGTTTCCCGTTTGCCGGTCGCCATGCGAGGGCAAGACAAGTTGATCGCTCAATTGGTGTACGGCAGTGGTCTACGAATCAGTGAAGCCCTCTCATTGCGCATTCAAGACATTGATTTCACGAATCGATGCCTGTCAGTGCGTATGTCCAAGGGCAACAAGGACCGCATGGTGACGCTGAGCAACCGTCTGCATGCGCCACTCACCCAGCAAATAGACTGCGCACGTGACAGACACGCGCGCGATATGCGAGAGGGAAACGGCTTTGCGCCAGTGCCGTACGCACTGCGACGTAAACTTGGTACAGCTCTGCGTGCCGAGGGATGGCAATACGTTTTCCCGTCAAGCCGTTGTTGCGCCATCCCGGATACCGGTGAATGGGTGCGGTTTCATCGCCATCCTGACAACGTTCGCAAGGCGATCACGCATGCAACAAAACAGGCCGGTATCCAAAAACGTGTGACATGCCACACCCTGCGGCACAGCTTCGCCACGCACCTGCTGTCGTCCGGAGCCGATATCCGTACGGTTCAGGCACAGCTTGGTCACAACGATGTCAAGACGACCGAAATTTATACCCCTATTTTGAAACGTGGTGGGCATGCGGTGCGTTCCCCGCTTGATGCGTTGGGAGACCTGACTACATGACAAGCTCACATTGGGTGGGGCTTCGCGGTGACGCGGGTGTGTTTCGCTAGGACACAATACTGAGGCCACTACCTGTCTGTGGCTCCTAAGCAATGAGGCGGCAGGTTGTTGTCTTGGCCTTCTTGGTTGGCTGCTGGTCATTTGTCGCTCGTCCACAGTGCTGGCGTGAGCTCTGTCTTCTGCGCTTTTTTTCATTCGCGCCGTCTTTCTGTCCCCAT
>JBCCUP010000128.1 GCA_039196715.1 Pseudomonadota bacterium | reverse complement strand
TGGTCAGGGAATCGGGGTCTGGACGCTCGGCGCCACCGTCAATGGGGTAGGCGGGTGCGGTCTTGTCCTCAGTGCTAGGCATGGCCGTCTCGCCGCGTGGGACGCGCTGGTTGTGCTCCCGACACACGTGTGGGATGCGCGTGCGGCAACCGAAGCCAACGCGTGGCCGAGGCGGTCTCGTGGTTGCTGTCGGTCGGCATTGCGGGAGCGCAACACGTCACGTGGATTCGACGGTCGGGTCTCAGCGGGTCGTACCGGCGCGCGCAAGACGCGCCGCCACGGCCACCGACGCGGTCGTCCGGGTGACCTGACCGCCGTGTGGTGACGCCCCGACTCCCGGGGGCGCCGTGCCAGTCCATCGGCGCCTGAAGCACGCACGGAGCGCGCGAGTGTGTGTGATTGTGTTGGTGCATAAACCGGCGGTCCGGACGGGAGCGGCGCCGGCCCTGGGCTCGACGGCGTGTACTCGGTGAGTACGGTGAGCCTAACAGGTCGTCCGGGTGGCGCGACGCTGATCTGAGGCTGCCGGGCGACAGCGTACGGCGGCGCGGCGGCGCGGCGACGCGGGGCTGCGGATACGCCTGGGCCCAAGGCGCATCCGCAGACTGCGAGTCGCGTGTACCGGACCGGAACACGCCCCTGCGTGCTCCGGCTCGACGCGTTGTCGCCTCGGCGTGCCGGGTGTTACTCCCGCTCGACCAGACCCGGCAAGCTCAGGTCCCCCGAGGCGATATCCATGATGTCGACCACACAAAGCAGGGGTGCGTGCACGCTCTGGTTGAGCCGGAGACCGGCGGTGACGCCGTCGAAGGCCGCATCGCTCACGACGTCGATGTTGTCAAACGCCACACGCACCTCGAGCGTGTCTGCGGTGAACGTCGGGTTCCAACCGGGGCTGTCAAGGAGGATGGGCAGACCGGGCCAGGTTCGGGGCAACCGCGGTTGATCTCCCTCGGGGATGTCCACCACACCCAGCGCGCCGGCGCCGCACTGCGCGTTCGGGTGCAGCACGACCCAATGGCTGTGCCAGCTGTTGCCGTCGTTGCCGGTGTCGCCGTCGCCGTTCTCGTCGAACAACGGCGTGTCATCGAAATCCGGGTGAGCGGTGACCGCCAGCGCGAGGATACCGGCGTTCGAGTCGAACCCGACCTGGTCGCTGTTGATGGTGGTTGGCCAGACGTAGGAGTAGACGGTGCTCGAGGCCAGCTCGCCGATGGCGCCGGGCTTGCGGGCTCCGGCCACGCCGGAGACCGCCATGTGAAATACCGCAACCCTGCCCTCGGTCGTGATTCGCGTGTGAACGATGTCGAACGGGGCGAGCGTGTCCGCTTGTGTGGGTGACTGGATGCCGCCGGAGTGCCGTTCGTGTGCGCAGGCGACGGACAGCGTGCCGGCTACGATCAAGCCTGTAAAATACGTGTATCTTGACATCACGCAGACCCCCGTTGGTGCGCTCGCTGCGTCGGGGGCAATGCGGATTCGGGTGCGCCATGGGTTTGGCTTGGCGTGTTGACTTTGGCGGAGTGTGGTTGAGTGTGTACCCGACCAGCGAGTCCGTGGATGCGGTTGGAACCGCTTTTCGTGATCATGACAATGCTCCAAGTGCTGAGATATCGTGTAGTGTGCGCACGGCAGCAACCTAGAGGCTCAGGGGTTGTCTTGAAAGTGGGTACAAAACGGTGCCCTGGGCACATTGCGGTGAATCTTGTTGAAAACAGAACAGAAAAAAACGCCTGCCAAGCGCATCAGTGTGTACCGCAAACTCGAGGACGTTGTGGGATGCAAGTGGTCAACATCCGTGCTCATGTCGATTGCATCCGGCGTCACTCGACCCGGTGCGCTGGAACGAAGCGTCAGCGGTATCTCGAAGAAAATCCTGTCTGAGCGCTTGCGCAAATTGACAGCCTATGGCTTGCTGGAAAAACGCAGTTTCCCGGAGGTGCCTCCGCGAACGGAGTACTCGCTCACGCCCACCGGTCGGAAGCTGATCGATATCATCGAGCAGCTTCAGCGCCTGGACGCAGAACGGCACGTCGATGCGAACGAGTGATACGGTCTGCGTCAGGACCGTGATGCCAATAAAATGCAAGTATGGAGATGAGACTGTGCTGTCAGAGTGCGGCGCCAGCGCCAGCGCCAGCGCCAGCACCCAAACCGTGAGGTGCGAGTGTGAGTGATTTCTCAACCGCGGCCTGGATCAACCCACCGAAAGACAGCGACATCACCGCCACCTCGGTCTCGATCACAACCGAGCCGAACACCGATTTCTGGCAGCGCGCCTACTACGGTTTTCGCAACGACAACGCGCCCGCGCTGCTGACCGAGCGGACCGACAACTTCAGTTTCACGGCGCGAGCGCACTTCGAGTACCGGCGCTTGTTCGACCAGTGCGGAGTGATCCTCTACCTCGACAGTGAAAACTGGTTCAAGGTGTCGATCGAGCACGAGACCGACGCATTCTCGCGCCTTGGCAGCGTCGTGACGAACCGAGGCCACTCGGACTGGGCGTCGAGCGACATCCCGACCCGGCGTGACCTCTGGTACCGCGTGAGCCGGCGCGGCCCGGACTTTCTGGCCGAGTCGTCGGTGGACGGTGAGGCCTTCGTGCAGATGCGCGTGTGTCACCTCCACGCCTTGGGAGAAACCACCGCCGAGATGGGCGCGAGCGACCCGCCGCTTCCGCCAAAGAACAGCGTGCGCGTCGGGGTGTACGCGTGCAGCCCGGGCGACTCCAGCTTCACTGCGACCTTCACGGACCTGCGGTTTGAACCGTGCCGGTGGCGGGCACACCGTGGCTGAGTGCTCGGTCTTCGGGTTTGAGGCAGAGACGCTTTGCCGATCTGGGGAAACCCGCGCTCGCTGCGATGGGGTGTGGTCGCGGTCTCGGAGTCGAGGTGCCGGTGCCTTGGGAACCACCGCGTACACTGTGACTGTGTGGCGCGCCAAGACGCGTACGTACGCTTTGGGGGCCATCAACACGACGGCGAGGTCTGCGGGCCACCGTTCCCATTCTTTATCCGTCGGGGCAGGAACGCAGACGTGAGCGCCATTCGCACAACAGAGCTGGTCGGACCCTCGGTGTGGGACAGCGCCGCCATCCAGACCAATGACGCGTGGGTCCACCGCCTGAACGAAGACGAGATCGCCGAGATCGACGCGGCCCTGCGCGGCCTGGCGGCGTCGGGGAAGGCGTTTCCGAGCTTTGCGCGAGCGGATTTCCCGCTGCCGCGACTCGGCCCGCGGTTGGACGCCATCGCCACCGAGCTCGAGGACGGGCGGGGCTTCGTGCTGCTGCGCGGCCTGCCGATCGAGCGCTACAGCGAGGCGGAAATCAACAGCCTCTACTACGGCCTGGGGCTCAACCTCGGGCAGCCGGTCGGTCAGAACCCGCAGGGCGACCTGATCGGCTGGGTCATGAACGTCGGTGACCCGAACGACAAGACCACGCGGGTGTACCAGACCAACCGCTACCTGCCGTACCACACGGACCCGTCCGATGTGGTTGGGCTGCTGTGCATCCGCAAGGCCAAACAGGGTGGGCTCAGCAGCCTGGTGTCGGTGCACAAGGTCTACAACGCACTGCTGCGGGAGCACCCGGCGTACCTCGGGCTCTTTTACAAGCCGTGGTTCTACGCCCACCTCGGCGAGGACCTGCCGAGCCCGACCCCGCTGTTTGCGCTGCACGAAGGCAAACTCAACTTCCGCTACCTGCGCCAATACATCGAACTCGGGCACGAGGTGCGCGAGCAGCCGCTGTCGCGTGTGGAGGTGGAGGCGCTCGACACCCTCGACAGCATCATCCAGCGCCCCGCGTTGCGCGTGGACATGATGCTCGAGCCGGGCGACATCCAGTTCGCCAACAACCACCTGGTGCTGCACTCGCGGAGCCGTTTCGAGGACGCCGACGCGCTCGAACACCGTCGCAAGCTGTTGCGGCTGTGGCTGAAGATGCCGAACGCCCGTGCACAACCCCCCGAGTTCCCCGGTCGGAACGGGTTCAGCTGACGGGCTCGGCCGCTTCGATGCGGGCCGCTTAGATCCGCATGCGCGGCACATCGTGCGGGTCGAGCTTGAGCTCGATCAGCAGCGGCCCGTTGCGGTTCTCGATCGCCGTGATGGCCAGCTCGAGTTCGTCCAGGCTGCGCACCTGCAGGCCTTGTCCGCCCAGCGCGACCGCGGTGTCGGCGAAGGACGGCCAATGGAAGGTCGAGAGGCTCGGGTCCATCTGGCGGTCGAGAAACTGGATGTGCTCGGCGCCGTAGGCACCGTCGTTGGCGACGATCACGATCAGGTCGAGGTCGAGCCGGACGGCGGTGTTGAACTCGTTGATCGCTCCCATCATGAAGCCGCCGTCGCCGCTGAACAGCACCACCGGCCGATCCGGTGCGGCCACGCAGGCGCCGATGGCTTCCTGCAAGCCCAGACCGATCGAGCCAAAGTCGACGGTGACAACGAAGCTCTGCGGGTCCGGCACGCTGATGCGGCACCAGACTTCGGTCATGAAGCGGCCGCCGTCGGTGGCGAGGATACGGTCGGCTGGCAACGTGGCTTCGAGGCGTTCGAGGGCCGCGACGTAGTTGATGCAGCCCTCGGCGGTCTTCTGTGGCCCGATGGGGTGGGTGGTCAGGGTCTCGGCGTCGAGCTCGTCGGTGAAGCCGCTGGCCGGGACCTCGGCGGCTTCGAGCCAGTAGAGGATCGATTCGGCGGTCAGGGCCGCGTCGGCGACCAGCGCGACATCCGGGTGCAGGCTGCCGCCGATCGCCGTGGCGTCGATGTCGACCTGGACGACGCGCTTGTCTTTCATGAGCTTGCCACGGTCGCTGGTGAAATCGTGCAAGCCCGACCCGAAACAGACGATGCAGTCGGATTTGGCCATCGCGTCGTAGGCCGCCGGTGTTGACAGGGTGCCGAAGATGTCCATGTTGTAGGGGTGGTCGTTGAAGAGGCCCTTCGCTTTCAGCGTGGTCGCAAGCGGGGCTTGCAGCCGGTCGGCCAGCGCGACCAATTGCGTCCTCGCCGATACCGCACCGGCCCCGGCCAGAATCAGCGGGCGGCGGGCGGAGGCGATCATGCCGATCGCCTCGTCGAGGATGTCGCCCTGCGCCACCCCGCCGGGGTCGGTGAACACGCTCATGACACGTTTCTCGTAGGCAACCGTCTCCCACATGAAATCGGCCGGCATGTTCAACACGATCGGTCGCCGCTCGACCTGCGCGCGGTAGAACGCACGCGCCACGTCCATCGCGACGGTGTCAGGCGCGCGCAGTTGGACGAAGCCCGCGCCGCTCGCTTTCACCACCTCGCGTTGGTCGATGCTCTGCATGTGACGTGGGTTGCTGACCGGGGTGTCACCGGCGAGCAACACCATCGGCACCTTGCCGCGGGTGCCTTCAACCAGCGCGGTCAGGCAGTTGGTCAGGGCGGGGCCGTGGGTGACGGTGGCGACCCCCACCTTGCCCGCGACCTGGGTGTAGGCGAGCGCCATGAGCACCGAGCTGCCCTCGTGCGCTGCCGGCACGAAGTGGCCCCCACACTCGCGCACAAAGCTGTCTGCCATGAAGAGGTTGGCGTCGCCCATCAGCCCGAACAGGGTGTCGACCCCGTGGTCGCTGACAGCGCGGGCGATGGCGTGGTGGACATGCAGGTCGGTGGTCACGGTCGAGCTCCGGTTGGCAAGACGACCGTTATAGCCGAAGGACGGCGCGGCGTGTGCGCATCGTGTGCGTCAATTTCTGTTGATATGCGCAATCTGCGCGTAATCAATCGAAACGCGCGTGACAGTGACGAATCCTGACCGATTTATGAGTGGGTTTGAGTGCAACCCACGCTGTGTCAGGGGTCTCGCTCAGTCGAGTGCGATCCATTGTTTGTACGGTTCAGCCACGCTGTCGCAGAGCGCCACGAGCAGGTCACGTGACATGAACGGCCCGGCTGCGGTGCTCTGGGTTGCGACGACCACGCAGTGGCTCGGGTCCGCGCCGATGCGCAGCTCCCGCGTGTTCGGGTCGTGCACGAAGCGTTGCGAGACGGCGTCGTCGACGCAGTCGAGCAGCGCGAACGGGAACACCGGGTCGGCCCGGTCGCGCAGCTGCATGCACTTGCCTTCGAACGGCACCGAGCGCAGGTGCCCGCTGTCGGCGTCGTACGCGAACTGGGTGTCGCTGATGCCGCGCGTCGCGGGCTTGCAGGAGTGTGCGTGCAGGTTCTCGTTGAACCCGCGACCCTTGGTGTCGATGCACCAACCGAGCTTGTCCTGCTCGTCGAGGTTGTCGGCGAGGTAGA
This sequence comes from Pseudomonadota bacterium, assembly GCA_039196715.1. Taxonomy (NCBI): domain Bacteria; kingdom Pseudomonadati; phylum Pseudomonadota; species Pseudomonadota bacterium. The sequence continues at coordinate 745 of JBCCUP010000128.1, read as the reverse complement.
CGACGGGTGTGCCTGACTGGAGATCCGGCGCGTCGGCGCCGGCCGGCGCGGCGGTAACCGCGGCAAGCACGACGGCAACAAGGTGAGGTGTCATGGGGTGCGGCCTCGGTGTACGTGTTTTCACTAGCGTGACACGTACGCGGTAGAAAGAAAACACGTGGTTGGGGCGAGGCATGGTGTCCGTGGGCAACGTGCGTGATCGCCTTAACCGAACGCTAACCAAGCGAGAACCGCATCTCAACGCGTGCTGCGTAGGGTGCACATCACCGGCTGGTGTTGGCTCCAGCCGTTTGACTCTCTCACACTTGGAATCAGACACATGAAAACCCTCGGAACTGTTGCAGCACTTGCCCTGGCCGCGGCCATGCACTCGACGTCAGCCCTGGCAGTCGATGAGCATTTCATCGGCGACAACGTGGTTGTCGGCGGCTATGACGTGGTGGCGTACCACACCGTTGGCGCCCCGACGCAGGGCTCGGCCGAGTTCGCCACCGTGTATCAGGGCGCTACTTGGCATTTCGCGTCGAAGGAAAACCTCGACATGTTCGAAGCCGATCCGGCCAAGTTCGCGCCGGCCTACGGTGGCTGGTGTGCTGCCGGTGCCAGCAAGGGCAAGAAAGTCCCGACCTTGCCCGAGTTGTTCGCCGTTGTTGACGGCCAGCTCTACCTCAACAGCAGCCCGGCTGCGCACAACAAGCTCTTTCTCGCCGACACCGAGAACGTGATCCGCAAGGGCGAGAAGAAC
>JBCCUP010000127.1 GCA_039196715.1 Pseudomonadota bacterium | reverse complement strand
GCCGGGGGCCCGCCCAGGGGCGATGTGTCGTGCCGTGCATCCGACCTCTGCGCCGCCGCTTCGCCGTGTGTTGCTCCGCAACGACTCGGCTCCCACAGGGCCATGTGCCAACCCTAAACCGTGTGCGAGCGCGGCCGTCCTGACGGGAGGCCGGGGGCCCGCCCAGGGGCGATGTGTCGTGCCGTGCATCCGACCTCTGCGCCGCCGCTTCGCCGCGTGTTGCTCTGCAACGACACGGCTCCCACTGGGCCATGTGCCAACCCTAACCCCTGTGGGAGCGCGGCCGGCCTGTCAGAGTTCGATCACGCGGGGGTGGGGCTCACCGGCGCTGCTGCGCCAGTTCCATTCTTGCAAAAATCCACCTGCAGGGGTCCAGACAAGCAAGCTCGTCGAGACAGTGCCATACCGTCCGCGCCCAAGTTCCCCCTCCGGAATGAACACACTCGACAGCTGCCGTTCTATGTCCTGCGGCACGCCGGTTTCGGGCAAGGCGCTGTCCGGCGCCTGGGTGGCGTCCCGTGCCACGGCGACCATGCTGTCTGCCGTGTCACGCCCGACCGGCAGCGCCTGTTCAAACGCGTTGCGCCCGTGGCGCACCTTCGGCCACGGGGTCTGCGGTGAGCCGTTGCTGAACGCGTGTACGCCGCGCGTCAGGTTGAGCAGGGTGTGCTCCACGCCGTCGTAGAGAACAAAGTCGGTTTTTTCCCCGAACAGCAGGTTGAACGGGTTGTACTCACCGGCGGTCGCCATGAGCGTGTGCGAGAAACCGGCGATCGAGTCGCCACCGTCAACCCACGCCGTGACGAGGTCACCGCGCGACCGTTTGCCCGATTGCACCCGGTCGGGCGCACGCACGTTGGTGACCGCCGCAAACCGGCCCGCCGGCGTCACGGCCAGCCAGGTGCCACCGGCCTCCAGATCGCGCCCTCCGATCAGCCCGGGCCGGTCTGTCCAGCGGTGCGCTCCAGCGGTGGGGCGGTCGACGAACTCGTCGCGGTTGGCCAACACGGTGAAGCCAGCCGAGTTGTCCGGCGTGTCCAGGGCCAGAAAGACGATGCACATGCGCGCGCCAGTTTGAACGGGTGTGTCACACTACCGTGACACCGCACACTTGGCCAGTTCCTCCGTGCGGAGTGTTACCTATCCACTCATTCGGTTGGGTCAGACTGTAACAATATTGCCTATTTGCTTACACTCAGGCGCCCAACTGCCTGAAATTGTTAAAGATATGCAATTTCTCACCGTGCCTGCACAATAACGCGTGCACAATCGCGTCGTGGCAGAGCGGCGTTTCCTGTGTATGTCAGCGCCGCGCCTGCACCGCGACGACCCCGTCGCGGCCCAGACCGCAGCCGATTGCGACAAAGCAACCCAAAGGGAGACGACAGACGATGTCAAAGAAAAAGGCCCCTGAACTGACGCGCCGCGGCTTCATGAAAGCCAGCGCCGCCGGCGGCATGATCGCCGGTGCGCCGATGTTCTTTTCAACCAAAGCCAACGCATTCACGAACGACCCCGGCAGTGCGGGTTCGGTCAAGCTGGGCTTCAACGTGCCCCAGACCGGTCCGTACGCGGACGAGGGCGCCGACGAACTGCGCGCCTTCGAGCTCGCGGTCGAGCACCTCAACGGTGGCGGCGACGGCGGCTTGATGAACACCTTCTCGTCCAAGGCACTCGACGGCGCCGGCGTCCTCGGCAAGAAGATCGAGTTTGTCACCGGTGACACCCAGACCAAGCCAGACGCCGCCCGCGCTTCGGCTCGGTCGATGATCGAGAAAGACGGTGTCGTGATGATCTCCGGTGGTTCCTCCTCTGGTGTGGCGGTTGCGGTCCAGGCCCTGTGCCAGGAAGCCGGCATCATCTTCATGGCAGGCCTCACGCACTCCAACGACACCACGGGTAAGGACAAGAAAGCCAACGGCTTCCGTCACTTCTTCAACTCGTACATGTCAGGCGCAGCCCTCGCACCGGTGCTCGGCGCGAACTACGGCATGGACCGCAAGGCCTACCACCTGACGGCGGACTACAACTGGGGATACACCACGGAAGAAGCCGTGCGCACCTCGACCGAAGCCATGGGTTGGGAAACGGTCGCCGCGGTGAAGACGCCGCTCGCGCAAACCGACTTCTCGTCCTACATCACCCCGGTCATGGCCTCGGGCGCAGACGTGCTCGTGCTGAACCACTACGGCGGCAACATGGTCAACTCGCTGACCAGCGCGGTGCAGTTCGGTCTGCGCGATGCGGTTGCCAACGGCAAGGACTTCCAGATCATCGTTCCGCTCTACTCTCGCCTGATGGCGAAGGGTGCGGGCAAGAACGTCGAAGGCATCTTCGGATCCACGAACTGGCACTGGTCTCTGCCCGATGACGGCTCCAAGGCCTTCACTCGGTCGTTTGGCACCAAGTACGGTTTCCCGCCGTCACAGGCCGCGCACACCTGTTACGTCCAGACACTGCTCTACGCTGACGCCGTCGCTCGCGCCGGTTCGTTCAACCCCTGCGCAGTCGCAGAAGCCCTCGAGGGCTTCGAGTTCGACGGCATGGGCAACGGCCCGACCCTGTACCGCGCCGAAGACCACCAGTGCTTCAAGGACGTGCTGGTCGTGAAGGGTAAGGAAAACCCCGAAAACGACTTCGACCTGCTCGAAATCGTGGAAGTCACGCCTGTGTCTCAGGTGACGTACGACGCCTCCATTTTCGGCGGCGAGCTCGGTTCCTGCAACGCAGGCTAAGCGCCCCCGTGCCCCGCACACTCGGTGCGGGGCACACCACACAACCCGACCTCCGCACCGGATCGTCGCACCGAGTCACGGCGCCCGATTCGGCCACCAGACTGACCTGAGAGGGCCAGATGGATCAATTCATCCTCCAAATTCTCAACGGGCTCGACAAGGGCAGCGCCTACGCGCTGATCGCGCTCGGCTTGACGTTGATCTTCGGCACCCTCGGGGTGGTCAACTTCGCGCACGGTGCGCTGTTCATGCTCGGTGCCTTCTGCGCTGTGACCCTGAGCCGCATCCTGACCCTCAGCCACACGGTGGTGGACGAGTCGCGCACGGATTTCCTCGGCAACCCACTCAAGGTGGAGGTGCCGTACATACAAGACTGGTTTGGCGAAGCCGCCGGTCAGGCGATCATCGACTGGGCGGTGCCACTGTCGATCCTGTTCGCGATCCCGATCATGATCCTGATCGGGGTGATCATGGAGCGCGGCCTGATCAAACACTTCTACAAGCGCCCGCACGCGGACCAGATCCTGGTGACCTTCGGCCTCGCGATCGTGCTGCAGGAAATTGTCAAATACTACTTCGGCGCCAACCAGATCCCGACGCCCGCGCCCGAGGCCTTCATCGGCTCCTTCGATTTCGGCGCGCTGATCGGGCGTGACGCCGGCGCCATCATCTACCCCTACTGGCGGATCGTGTACTTCGGGTTCTCGGCAATCCTGATCATTGCCGTGTTTGCCTTCCTGCAGTTCACGACCTTCGGCATGGTCGTTCGCGCGGGCATGGCAGACCGTGAGACGGTCGGCATGCTTGGCATCGACATCGATCGGCGGTTCACCATCATGTTCGGAATCGCGGCCGCTGTCGCCGGCCTCGCGGGTGTGATGTACACACCGATCAACTCCCCGAACTACCACATGGGCATGGATTTCCTGGTGATTTCCTTCGTGGTGGTCGTGGTCGGCGGCATGGGCTCCCTCGGCGGCGCCGTGCTCGCCGGTTTCGTGCTTGGCGTTCTGGAAAGCTTCGCGTCGCTGCAGTCCGTGATCGAAGCCCTGCCCGGTATCAACCAGGTGGTCATCTACCTCGTGGCCATCATCATCTTGCTGACGCGGCCGCGAGGCTTGCTGGGCCGCAAAGGCGTGATGGAGGACTGATCGTGTTCGGACTCGATAAAAAAGACACCGGTTTGCTGCTGATCGTCGCCGTGCTCGTCGCGGCAGCCCCGATCATCCTCAACCCCTTTCCCGAGGACTCGGCACTCGCCCAATTCAACGCGGGCTACCCGGACCTGATGCAGCGTTTCGTCATCTTTGGCATCTTCGCGATCGGCTTCAACATCCTCTTCGGGCTGACGGGCTACCTGTCCTTCGGCCACGCGGCCTTCCTCGGCGTCGGCTCCTACGCCGGCGTCTGGATGCTGAAACTGCTGACCATCAACGTGATCCCGGCGATCGTCGTTTCAACCGTGGTCGCCGGCCTCTTCTCCGTGCTGATCGGCTACATCTCCTTGCGACGCTCGGGCATCTACTTTTCGATCCTGACTCTCGCGTTCGCGCAGATGTCCTTCGCCCTCGCCGCCTCGGTGCTGACGCCGATCACCGGCGGGGAGACGGGCTTGCAAACCGGCCTGACCGACCCGCGTATCTTTCCAGAGTTCCTGGGCGGCGGCACCACGCAGAACGGCAACATCCCGGCACCCGAGCTGTTCGGGCTCGAGATGCGCGCGTCCTACGAGTTGGCTGTGGGCGGCTGGCTCTGGACCTTCAACGCCGGCTACTACCTCTGCGCGGTGATCCTGCTGGTGGCGTTCTACACCGCCATCCGCATCTTCCGCTCGCCGTTCGGCATGATGCTGCGCGCCGTGAAGTCGAACCAGCGTCGCCTGAACTACACCGGCCTCAACACCAAGCCCTACATGCTCGCCTGCTTTGTCATTTCCGGCATGTACGCCGGCCTTGCCGGTGGACTGATGGTGTCGATGGACCCCCTCGCCGGCGCAGAGCGCATGCAGTGGACCGCCTCTGGCGAAGTGGTGTTGATGACCATCCTCGGCGGTGTCGGCACCCTGATCGGCCCCGTCCTCGGCGCAGGCCTGATCAAGTACTTCGAGAACATCTTCTCCAAGATCAACGACAACCTGCTGCACCAGTGGTTTGCCTTCATGCCGGACGGCATCGAGGACGTCATGGTCGCGGTGATCCACCCGTTCATCGGCAAGGGCTGGCACCTCACACTCGGCCTGATGTTCATGCTCGTGGTGATCTTCCTGCCGGGCGGTTTGGTCGAGGGTGGCCAGCGCTTCGCCGGGCTCTTCCGCCGCAAGAAAAAAGGCGCTGCTGACACAGCGTCGTCGAACTGAGGGTCGCGGTCATGGGCATTCTGGAAGTGAAAGGGGTCAACAAGCGCTTCGGCGGCTTGCAGGCTCTCGGTGACGTCAACCTCAGTGTGGCGCAGAACTCGGTTCACGCGATCATCGGACCGAACGGTGCGGGCAAGTCGACGCTGTTGAACTGCCTCGTGGGCATGCTGATCCCCGACTCCGGCACCGTGACCTTCGCGGGCCAATCGGTGCTCGGGCGCGACCCGCACGAAATCAACCAGATGGGCATCAGCCGGGTGTTCCAGACCCCGGAGATCTTCGGCGACCTCTCGGTCCTCGAAAACGTCATGATTCCCTGCTTCGCCAAGCGCGACGGCGCCTTCGAGCTCAACGCCTGGGGCGCAGTGCGCGGCCAACGCGACATCCAGGAGATGGCCGAGCGCATCCTCGTCGACGTCACCATGCAGGACAAACGGCACATCAACGCGGCGTCGCTGAGCCGCGGTGACAAACGCCGACTCGAGATGGCGATGTGTCTGGTGCAGGAACCCAAGCTGCTGTTGCTCGACGAACCGACGGCAGGCATGGCGCGGGCGGACACCAACAACACCATCGACCTGCTCAAGGAAATCCACGACAGCCGCGACATCACGATGGCGATTATCGAGCACGATATGCACGTGGTGTTTTCGCTCGCCGAACGCATCACGGTGTTGGCGCAGGGCACGCCACTGGTCGAGGAGACGCCCGAGAACATCAAAGGCCACCCGAAGGTGCGTGAAGCGTACCTCGGCGAAGCGCAAGTCTGAGGGTCCCCCTGATGAACGCACAAGTCAGCCTGGGCGCGAGCTCAGCACCGTCGGGCAACCGCCCCTACTTCAGCGTGCGTGACATCCACGCGTACTACGGCGAGAGTTATATCGTTCAGGGTGTCAGCTTCGACGTCAACGAGGGCGAGGTGCTCGCGCTGCTCGGACGCAACGGCGCCGGCAAGACCTCGACCTTGCGGTCACTCGCGCGGGTCGGTGACCCTGAAGTGCGCAAGGGCGAAGTCTGGCTCAACGGCCAGGCTCTGCACGAGATGAAGAGCCACGAGGCCGCGCAAGCCGGTCTGGTGCTGGTGCCGGAGGATCGCCGGATCATCCAGGGCCTGACGGTAGAAGAAAACCTGCAGTTGGCGCAGATTGCCCCACCGGTCGGTTGGTCCTTCGAGCGGATCTACGAGCTGTTCCCGCGGCTCGGTGAACGCCGCACGCAGGAAGGCACGACACTGTCCGGTGGCGAGCAGCAGATGCTGGCCGTCGCCCGCGCGCTCGCCCGCGACGTGAAGCTGCTGCTGCTCGACGAGCCCTACGAGGGGCTCGCGCCGGTCATCGTGCAGGAGATCGAGAAGGTCATCAGCCAGATCCGTGACATCGGCATCACGACCGTCATCGTGGAGCAGAACGCCGTCGCTGCACTCAGCCTCGCCGACCGCGCCGTGATCCTCGACACCGGCCACGTCGTCTACGACGGCAGCGCCGAGGCCGTGCTCAACGATGAGGCCCTGCGCAACGAGTACCTCGCGATCTAGCGTCCGCCGTTTCGCCGCGTGTTGCTCCGCAACGGCGCGGCTCCCTCAGCGGTGACCCGCCAGCCTCGGACTTTGTGGGAGTTCGGCCGTCCCGTTGGGACGCCGGACGAATGTCAGTGCCGCGCAGCCGAATCTCGCGCCGCCGCTTCGCCGCGTGTCACGGTGTGACGACGCGGCTCCCACAGCGGTGACCCGCCAGCCTCGGACTTTGTGGGAGTTCGGCCGTCCCGTTGGGACGCCGGACGAATGTCGGTGCCACGCAGCCGAATCTCGCGCCGCCACTTCGCCGCGTGTCACGGTGTGACGACGCGGCTCCCACAACTGTCCCTGCCTACGTCGATCTGTGTGGGAGCTTGGCCGTTCCAAGGGAACGCCGAGCGCATGGCCATGCCGCGAAGCCGACCTTTGCGCCGCCGTTTCGCCGCGTGTCCCGGTGTGACGACGCGGCTCCCACAACAGTGACCCGCCAGCATCGGACGTTGTGGGAGTTCGGCCGTCCCGGCGGGACGCCGGACGAATGTCGGTGCCACGCAGCCGAAT
>JBCCUP010000126.1 GCA_039196715.1 Pseudomonadota bacterium | reverse complement strand
TAATTATTGGTGACCGGGGCTATTATAGATCATTTTTCTCAAGGGAGCAGGGTAATGAAGTTGGATCGCGAGGAGTCGGCTTACCGGGTCAGGGTGGAGGCGGCAGAGCAAGCAAGAAATAGGAAGCACAAGCCTCACCGCTCTAACCCCGATGAAGAGCGTTACGGCTTCGCGAATTATCTGATGAATTTTACCAAAGGACTGCAGCATGATCCTGGCACGGGTGTCGTTGCTGATCCAAACCATTTCAAAGCATTCCGGACGTGCATTGATGAAGGCTATGTAGAGCCCTTTACATCTCGATTGTTCGTTCCTACCGAAGAGGGCCGCAGAAAGTGGGAGGCGCCCACCGCAGGTGTTGTATTTGACTTGCAGGGACCGGATGCCCAGGCGGTCACAATGGCGCCTGCGCCCGAGCTGTGCTCAGACGAGCTCACATTTGAAATAGCTGAGGTCTACGAGTTGGCCCTGCTAAGGGACGTGCCGCTTTCAACGTTTGATGAAGGTGGTGGCTCAAAACAGGCGAGCTTGGACGCGTCTATAAAGCGCCTTTCTGCACTACAGTACGCCAAAGATCGATTTCCAAATAGGCCACGCAAGACAGGCTGTTCCGGTGTGCTGGATCGGCAAACCGCATTTCGGGGATCTAGTCCTGGTGTTGAAGTGGGTCCTTACGTTTCACAGTTTCTCTGGATCGGGAACGACGATTGCCACGATATGGGAGATGGATACATTACGTACGGTGCGCAGACCATAAACCAAAGAGTACCAATCGCAAAAACTGGCGAAGATCATATGCAGGATTGGATGTCTTGGCTGCGTGTTCAAAACGGATACGATGTGAATGGCTGTTCCAAAGGGCAAACACTAGACTGCAAAGGCAGATTTATCTGCACGCCGAGGGATCTCGCGACGTATGTGCACTTTGACGCCTTGTATCAGGCGTACTTGAACGCCACGTTGATACTGCTAGGGATGGAGACGCCTTTTGACCCGGGGTTTGCCAAGCTCTCTGGGCAGCGAAACATGTATAAACCTGGCGATTCAAGTGGTACAGACCAGAATGCGGGTGGTTTTGCGCTGTGGGGAGGTCCGCACATTTTAACGCTGGTGACAGAGGTTGCTACCCGTGCTCTCAAAGCGGTTCGTTACCAAAAATTCAATAACCACCTGAGGTTAAGGCCAGAGGCACTTGCCGGTAGAATAGCTCAAGCCGATAAGCTAGAGAAAAAGTACCCTGGTCTGTGCGGTTGTTTAAAAACAATGAAGAAGGACCTCACATACACGTTAAAATCCATCGACAAACACAACGGTCCGGACGCCAAGCTACCTGGTGGTAACCATCTTTTGCCCATGGCTTTCGCTGAAGGGTCGCCTATGCACCCTACGTACGGTGCGGGACACGCGACCGTAGCCGGTGCATGTACCACCATTGTCAAAGCCTTCTTTGATACTGGTACTGTATTTGGGAAAAACGCCGAAAAAGGCCACTGTAAGTTTGGAAAATATGGATTCTATCCATCGATTTCCAGCGCGGGGTATTTTGAACCAGACGCGGCGGGGAAGAAGCTGTCTTACAAGTCCAGAAAAGGTTGCGCTCTGACCCTCGAAGGCGAGCTAAACAAATTGGCAGCGAACATATCTATAGGGCGCAACATGGCGGGTGTTCACTACTACTCCGACTACTATGACAGTCTGCGCATGGGTGAGGAGATTGCGATCGGAATGCTTGAGGAACAAGCGCTCTGTTATCCCACCGATGATTTCGTGATGACCGTCCCGACTTTTGATGGTGATCAAGTGCGCATTGGTGCTCGTTAACCAGAGCTTTTGAGGCGCTGCTTGTCGCAATGGCAGTACGGCTTGGATTCGCCAAGACGCACGTTAAAGGTGGTTTCGATGGGGTCCGAGACTTGGGATCAACTAGGGCGCCACAGTCTCAGGTTATGGCAAGTACCACTGAACCATTTTCAGCGGAACAGTCGCCCTTGTGCTCCGGCTATCTCTCGAATTTTGAGCTGAGCGCAAGGGCATACCGGCTGGCGAAAAGCGATCCGATTGTTGGTCATTTGGCCCGTATCCGTTCTAGCCGTTGTTGGTTATGATCAAACCGGTTACCAACAGGACTGTCCCGCTATGTTGAAGCTTGTTCCCTTGGCCTGCGCGCTTGCCATGGCCACCACTTCGGCGTTTGCCGGTGGCCACTGCGCCGGCGGCAAGACGCTGACCGATGGCAAATTCACTGTTGCAACCGGCAACCCTGCCTACTACCCGTGGGTGCTCGACGACGCGCCCGAAAGTGGCCAGGGCTTCGAGGCCGCGGTGGCCTTCGCTGTTGCCGAAGAGATGGGCTTTGCCGCGTCGGATGTGGTCTGGGTGCGCTCGTCCTTTGACGAGGCGATTCAGCCTGGCGCCAAGGACTTCGACGTCAACATGCAGCAGTACTCGATCACGCCGGAGCGCGATGATGTGGTTGATTTCTCGGCGCCGTACTACACCGCGCCGATGGCAGTGCTGGTCGGCCCGGGTGCGGTCGATACCGAGGCTTCAATGGCGGCACTGAAGGGTTTGAAGTGGGGTGCAGTCGGCTCGACCACAGCCGTGCCGAAGCTTCAGAACGTGATTCAGCCCGACAGTGACTTGCTGCTCTACGGTGACACGGCGGACGTCAACGCGGCGATCGGGGCCAACCAGATCGACGCTGCTTTGTTTGACCTGCCGACGGCCTTGTTCTTGAGCGCCGTTATGATCGAAGGCTCGAAGGTGATTGGCCAGTTCGCACCGGACAGCAGCGACAACCCGGACCAGTTCGGCATGCTGATGGAAGAGGGCAACCCGCTGAAGGCGTGTGTGGACGCGGCGCTCGCGGCCCTGACCGAGAGCGGCAAGCTGGCCGAGATCGAGGCTCAGTGGCTGCAAGACACCACCGGTGTGCCGCTCATCCAGTAGGGTGCTCGGCAAACCCGCGGCGGGGCTGACCCACCGCGAGCAGTACGACGCCGCACAACGGCGGCGCGCGGTGGTGGTGGCGAGCATCAGCACGGTGCTGGTGCTCACCGCGCTGGTCGTGCTGATCCCGCTGACGCCCGGGTGGGAGAAGGTCCAAAAGAGCTTCTTCAACGGCGCGGTGCTCGCGAAGACCTTCCCGAAGCTCCTCGACGCGTTCCTCGTGAACGTGATGATCTTCGCCTGGTCGGCACCGCTGATTGCGGTACTGGGCCTCGCCATCGCGTTGGCGCGGGACGCAAAGTCCCCGGCGCTCTTTCCGCTTCGCGTCTTTGGCGCGGCGTTCACGGACATCTTCCGCGGTGTGCCGGTGATCCTCACGGTGTACCTGATTGGCTTCGGCATACCGGGCCTCGGCCTGCCGCGACCGTGGAACTCGCCCTACATCTGGGGCTCGCTCGCGCTCATCCTGACCTACTCGGCCTACGTCGCCGAGATCTTCCGCGCGGGTATCGACTCGGTGCACCACAGCCAACGCAAAGCGGCCTTGTCGCTTGGCCTCTCGGAACGGCAAGTCATGCGCGACGTGGTGTTGCCGCAGGCGGTGCGGAACGTGGTGCCGAGCCAGATGAACATGCTGATTGCCTTGCAAAAGGACGTCTCGCTGCTGAGCTTCATTGGGCCAGTTGAGATTTTCCGCCAGGCCGGGGTGTTCAAGTCCTTGATGGCGAACTTCACGCCCTATGTGGGCGCGGCGATCATCTTCCTCGCGGTGACCATCCCGGCGACGCGCTACGCCGACTACCTGATGGCCAAACAAATGCGAGACAGGCGCTGATGGCAAAGCTCGCGTTGCGCGGTGTGGTCAAACGCTTCGGCGGCACGACGGTGTGCGACGGGATTGACCTCGACGTCGAGGAGGGTCAGATGGTGTGCTTGATCGGCGCGTCCGGTGCGGGCAAGTCGACGCTGCTTCGGTGTATCAACCTGCTCGAACCGATCGAGGACGGCGAGATCCGCCTCGACGGTGAAGACATCTCGGTGCCGGGGCTCGACCCGCACCCGGTGCGCGCGCGCATCGGCATGGTCTTTCAAGACTTCAACCTCTTCCCGCACATGACGGCCATCGAGAACGCCATGCTCGCGCCGCGGCGCGTTCACAACAAGACACGCGATGAGGTGCGCGCGGAGATCGAGGCGTTGTTCACGCGATTCGGCCTCGCAGACCGGATGCAGAACTACCCGGACCAGCTCTCGGGTGGGCAGCAACAACGCGTCGCCATCGTTCGCGCGTTGGCGATGCGACCGGAAGTCATGCTGTTCGATGAGATCACCTCAGCACTCGACCCGCAGTTGGTTGGCGAGGTGCTGGACGTGTTGCTGGCGCTCAAGGCACAGGGCATGACCATGGTACTCGCCACACACGAAATGGGTTTTGCGCGTGAAGCGGCGGACAAGGTGTGTTTTCTGAAGGACGGCAAAGTGGTCGAGGAGGGGCCGCCGGCGCAGCTCTTTGACGACCCGCAGCAGGCGGACACCCAGGCTTTTCTAGCGCGTACGTTGAGTTAAATTCTCGTCGGCGCCGTGTGCGTTTGAGTTAAGCCAGCGCATGACTAGGATTTGGAGACTTTTTCCGCGCGCCCAATCCGGTTCGCCAACGGCGTCGCCGATATACCGTGCAGAATGATCGACAGAAACACCGTCATCGAAACACAGGCCAAGAGCTCGTCTTCGCCCGGGATCTCGAACTCGTCCATCATGATCAACGTGAACAGGATCGAGGCGAGGCCACGTGGGCCGAACCAACCGAGGAACAGCTTTTCCTTGAATGCCAGGCCGGTTCCTGCGAGCGACAGGGCGATCGGCAGCATGCGCACCACGGTCAGGAACAACAGCGCCAGCGCGATCGCATGCCAGCTCATGTGGGCGATGCCGGCGGGCAGCAGCAGCGCGCCGAAGACGAGAAAGGCGAACAGCGTGAGGAGTTGCCCCACGCCTTCCATGAACTCGCCGATGAAGTGGATGCTGTGGCGGTAGGTGTTGCCAAACACCATGCCTGCGACAAAGGCGGCGATGAAGCCGTTGCCGCCCACGATTTCGGCGCCGATGTAGGCGGCAAACGCCACCGAGAGAAAGGCCACGCCGCCCGCGGCCTCGGCAATCCAGTCGCGCGCTTGCGCGGCGTCCATCGCCTTGGCGGCGCCCCAGCCCAACGCGATTCCCACAACCGGTCCCAGCACCACTTGCAGCGCTGCTGACGTTGCGAGTCCGTCTGTGCTTGCGCCCGTCATGCTGGCCGAGGCGAGGATGGCACCGAGCAACACGAAAGGCAGCACCAGGCCGTCGTTGAGCCCGCTTTCGACGTTGATGGTTTGGCGCAGGCGTTCGGGCACGGCCGGGCTTGAGACCACCGTTTGGCCGAGCGCGGCGTCGGTAGGGGTCAGTACCGCGGCGGTCAGCAGTGCCATGGCGACGCCGCTTTGCGGATTCAACAGATAGGCGACCAGCGTGCCTAACGCGATCGACAACGGCAGGCCGACCACCAGCATGCGCACCGGCAGGCGAATCGCCTGGCGCAACGCGTCGAACCGCACGTGGCTCGCGTCTGAGAACAACACCAGCACCAAGGTGACTTCGGCCAGCACGCGCGTGATGTGGTTGAGGGTGTCGGGCGTGACCATGGTGTCGACGGCGCCTGCGCTGGCGTAGCCGACGGCGGTGAAGATGATCGGCAGGGTCAGCACCGTCTTGGCGATGACCTGGGTCAAGATCGAGTAAACGAACACCACAAGGAGAATCGCCATCACCACCCATTCGGTGGTGGCGTGCGTTGGGTCCATCAGTGTGTGTCTCCCGTGTATCGGTTTATCGCGTGGACAGCAGCGGTGTCGTCGACGCGCTGTAGAGCATTGTGCCACTGCGCTCAGCACGGTGCTGTTCGTCGCAAGCACGGTGTTTCCAGAACGTGAAACTCCCCAATTGACCCTGTGTCAGACTGTGTGACCCACTATCACGCGACGGTATGACGCCATGATTGCCCTGGGCATCGCATTCGCGGTGTTGTCCATTTCCTTTGGCCCCTTTCTCTGGGTGCGCTACGTGCTGTGGCGGCATTCCGGGCACATCGAGGGTATGCCGGGCACGGGGTCGGAGCTTGCGTTGCACCTGGTGGAGCGCTTTGCGTTGGACGGCGTCAGTGTGGTGCGTGGCGACAAGGGCGCGAACTTCTACCGTCCGGCGGACAAGACGGTGTCGCTGAGCCCGGATGTCTACGACGGCAAGTCGTTGACGGCTGTGGCGGTTGCGGCGCACGAGATCGGCCACGCCATTCAGTTCTGCCGTGAAGAGCCAGTGTCGCAGCTGCGCACCAAGTACCTCGGCAAGGCCCACGTGATCGAGCGCGTGGGCTCAATGATCCTCATGGCGGCGCCAGTGCTGACGCTCTTTGCCCGCAACCCCACGGTGTTCTTCGCGCTCGGCCTCGTCGGCGTGTTGACGCTCTTTTCCTCTGTGCTGATGTACGTCGCGGTGCTGCCCGAGGAGTACGACGCGAGTTTCAACAAGGCGCTGCCGATCCTCGAGGAGGGCTACGTGCCGGCCTCGGACATGCCGGCCGCGCGTCGCATCCTCAAGGCCTGCGCCTACACCTATGTCGCCGGCGCCCTCGCCGACATCGTGCGGCTGTGGCGGTGGATCCGTTTCTTGCGCTGAGCCTGCCCGTCAGGCGTCGATCGAGCGTTCTGGTTCCCGGGCGCATTGAAAGCCGTCGTTGCGCGTTGAGCACTTGATCTCGGCGTGGGCGACGCGGCGCAGCACCGCCGTCGTCGCCGACAATCAGGTACCCGTTTGATGCGGCAAAGCCGAAGGCCTGGTAGACGTTGTCCGCGAGCGGCACGATCGCCTGCGTGAAGTAGTCGGGGCGCGATTCGAGTTCGGGGTGCATGGGTGGCCTGTGTGCTGGCATCGGCGCGGGTGAGCGTACCGTGAAACGGCAGACGGCCTCGATGGCCCCACGAAATACAAGGTAGGATACGCGCACACAGCGCGAGGCACTGTCAGGCCGCGTCGCTGAGTGTTTCCCAACACACCGATTGCCCTCGGAGGGCTGAATGAACACCCCGGTCTTGCCCGACAACTTGCCCGAACCGCTCGACGACGGCGCCTGTGCGCACCTCGAGGGGATGGCGTTTCCGGCCGTTGCGCTTGCGTCCACCGACGGGCCCGTCACGCTCGCGCAGCAGCCGGGCACTGTGGTCGTCTACCTCTACCCGCGTTCGTCACCCGACCACGACGACCCCGACGGCTGGGACGCGATCCCCGGCGCGCGCGGGTGCTCGCCCCAAGGCTGTGCGTTTCGGGACCACCAGGCCGAGCTCGCCGCGCACGGTGCCCGCGTGTTCGGG
>JBCCUP010000125.1 GCA_039196715.1 Pseudomonadota bacterium | reverse complement strand
GGGTGAGGAACCCGAGCGAGGCCTCGGTGCGTTCGATGACGCCGGACGGGCTGTCGTCGGGTTCACCCTCGGCGTGGCCGAGGCCGGCGAACGCGAGGCAGCAGAAGAGCAGGGCGGCTCGGAAAGGGTGTGCGTGGGTTCGGCGTGGCGCGGTTGGCATCAGGCGGCTCGGCTCAGGGTCCAGACGGTGTGGATGCGCGGGTTGCGGGCAAAATCGCGTGGCAGGGTGCGGGCGCTGATGTTGTCGATGTCGCAGTCATCAAACGCAGCCTCGTCGAGCTTGAAGCGGCGGTGGTTGGTCGAAAACACCAGGGTGCCGCCGGGTGCGAGCCGCGCCAACGCGTTGCGCATCAACGGCACGTGGTCGCGCTGCACGTCGAAGCTCTGTGACATGCGTTTCGAGTTCGAGAAAGTCGGTGGGTCGAGGAACACCACGTCGTAGTGCTCGGTGTGCGTGGCCAACCAACTCAGTACGTCGGCGCGCTCGAGGCGGTGCGCGCGGCCATCGAGTTGGTTGAGCGAGAAATTGCGGCCCGCCCAATCGAGGTAGGTCTGCGACATGTCGACGGTCAGCGACGCGGCCGCGCCGGCGAGGGCTGCCTGCACGGTGACGCTGCCGGTGTAGCCGAACAGGTTGAGCAGGCGTTTCCCGCGGGCGAGGTCCGCGACGATCCGTCGCGTGGTGCGGTGGTCGAGAAAGAGGCCGGTGTCGAGGTAGTCGTGCAGGTTCACGGCGAAACGCGCGCCGCCCTCGGTGACGCGGATGAACGCCTCGGTGTCGTCGTGCTTTTGGTACTGCGCGTCGCCGCGCTGCCGCTGTCGGCGCTTCACCACGCAGCGCTCGGCTGGGATGCCGAGCGCCTCGGGCAACACGGCGACGGCGTCCTCGAGGCGCTGTGCGGCGCGCGCTGCGTCGACCGAGGACGGTGCAGCGTACTCCTGAATGTGGGCGTGCTCGCCGAAGAGGTCGATGGCAAGCGCGTACTCGGGCAGGTCGGCGTCGTAGAGTCGGTAGCAGGCGATCTGCTCGCGCGCGGCCCACTTGCCCACCGTGCGCTGGTTCTTGCGGATGCGGTTGACCAGGGCGTCGGCACCGCGTGCCAGCGCCGCCTCACGCGCCGCCGCCTGGCGTCGGGCCGCAGCGGCGACACGGTCGACCACGTGGTCGGGGTCGAGCGGGAGTTGCAACAGTGTCCAGTCGTCCTGGTCGACACGAAACTGGTTGCGTTTGCGTGCGCGCAAGCCGAGTTGTTTGCCGCAGTCGAGGTTCGGCACCAGCACGCCGGCGCGGTGGGCACGTTCCTCGGCGTCGGCGGTGGCGTCGGGCCCGATGGCAGCGGCGTGCTTCAGCCCGTCGCCGAGGGCAGGCCACGTGCTGTCGCTGCACTGTGCGTTCACAGGTGTGGCGACAACCAGCGTGCTGTGGGTCAACGGCCGCGTGCGCAGCCGCGTCACCGGGTCGGTGTTGTCCAGTTCGACCGTGACGCCAGCGGCCCGAATTGCCGCGCGTGCGACCGCGTGCAAGCGCCGGTCGGGCTCGACCGCGACCACACGTGGCAGTGCTTCTGGGGTCGGCGTGTCCCCGGCAGCCAAGGCGTCATCCCACACGGACGGGTCGTGGTCCTGCCAACCGAGAAAACCCCAGTGGGCCCGGCTGCGGTTGGGCGCGAGTCCCGCCGCCATCTCGGCCGCTTCGATCGCCACCGTGCCGTCGCACGACCAGAGACAGACGAGTTCGTGTTGTGCCGTGTCGGGCCAACCCGACTTCTGCAGCAGCGCCGCGGCCAGGTTGGCCGGAACCGCGGGCCGGCCGCCTTCGGCCAGCCAGGGTCGGCGGTGCAAGGCACCGCCGCCGAGGTCGAGCGCGAGCTGGGCGCGGTTGTCGAGCAGGTAGGCGTTGATGCGGCAGTCGGGCTGATCGCGGTCGACATCCGGGCGCTCGCCGCGCGCGTCGCGCAGCACATCGACCACGGCGTCCTTCACGCGTTGCGCGCCGAAGCGCGTGTGCGTGAGCGTCGATCGGCTGCTGCTGAAGTCAACTGCGAGCGTCGCGCCTGGCGCCAGCAGCGCGGCCCAATCGACGCTGCGGCAGCCGGTGTACAGCGCGGTGTCGTCGGCTGCGTCGAAGGCCGCCAGCGGCAACAGCACACGGCTAGCGAGACGGCTTCGGAGGCACACCCGATAGAGTACCGCCAGCGTGGCAGTGCAATACACCCCACCGCGGCCTGGCTTGACCGCGGTGGCGCCGAGCGCGGCCAGCTCGTCGGCCAACTGGGGCTCCAGGCTGCGTGCGGCGGTGACAAACAGGGTGTGATCGGTCATGCGGGGTCTCGGTTCGAGCCGTCTCGGCGAACGCGCTCAGCCGCCGTCCGCCGTGCCGTCGCGCCGCGGGTCGGCCGCGCCGTGCAGCACCCCGTCGACAAAGCGGATGGCGTGCAGGCCGCTGTTCATGTTGCGCACGGTGACCGTGTGGCCGAGCGCTTCGAGCTCGGCCTGCAGGTCCGCGGCTGGCGTGCCCTCCTCGAGGTCGGTGGCGCCGTTGCGGTTCGCGACGTGGCCGAGGTCGAGCGCGGCTTGCAAATCCATGTCCCAATCGAGGATGGCGACGAGGCTCTGGGCGACGTAGTTGATGATGCGCGAGCCACCCGGTGAGCCGATCAGCAACGCCGGCTCGCCGTCTTCGAGCACGATGGTCGGCGACATGGAACTGCGCGGGCGCTTGCCCGGCTCCACCCGGTTGGCGATCGGCTTGCCGTCTTTTTCTGGCAGGAAGGAGAAGTCGGTGAGCTCGTTGTTGAGCAGAAAACCACCAACCGACAGGCGCGAGCCGAAGCCGGTCTCGATTGTGGTGGTTACCGAGAGCGCGTTGCCCTCGGCATCGACGATGTTGAAGTGGCTGGTGCCGGCGCGTTCGCGCTGCAGGTCGGCCGCGAGTGCGGTGCGCTCGGGCCAGGGCGGGTTGCCCGCACTCGCTTTCTCCATTGCCTGGGCGGGGTCGATCAGCGTGCTGCGGGCGCGCAAGTAACCCGGATCGAGCAAGCCGGCGAGCGGCAGCGGGACGAAGTCGCTGTCGGCCATGTAGAGCGCGCGGTCGGCGTAGGCGAGCTTGCCGGCCTCGGCAAAGAGGTGCCACGCCGCGGCGCTGTTGCCGAGCCCGGGCAAGTCAAAGCCGCTGAGTAACCCCAGCATCTGGCCGACCGTCAACGCGCCGGAGCTCGGCGGCCCCATGCCGCACACTTCGTAGCCCCGGTAGGGGGCACAGACCGCCGGGCGCTCGATGACGCGGTAGCTGGCGAGGTCGTCGAGCTGCATCGTGCCGGGGTTGTCGTTGTCGCTAACGGCCTCGACCAGCGCAGCGGCGAGCTCGCCACGGTAGAAGGGCGCAATGCCTTCGCGCGCCAGCAGCGCAACCGTGTCGGCGAAGTCGGGGTTCGTGAGCGTGTCACCGGCCGCGTAGGGGCTGCCGTCGGCCTTGAAGAACAGCGCGCGGGTCGCGGGGTACTTGCCGAGGTCCTTCGAGGCGCCCCAGGCGATCGACTGCGCCATGCGCTCGGTGACGGTGAAGCCGTCGCGCGCGGTGCGTTCGGTGGGCGCCAGCAACGCTGGCCACGCCTGCCGGCCAAAGCGTTTGTGCAGGTCGTCCAACAGCGCGAGCGTGCCGGGCACGCCAACCGAGCGGCCGCCGATGACCGCGTCCCACCAGCCCATGCGTTCGCCGTCGGCGGTGAGGAACAGCGATTCGGTTGCGGCGAGCGGTGCCTGCTCGCGGCCGTCAAAGGTGGTGACGGCACCGGTTGCCGCGTCACGGTAGACCGCGAAGGCGCCGCCGCCGATGCCCGAACTCTGGGGTTCGACCAGGTTCAGCATGAACTGCACGGCCACGGCCGCGTCGGCGGCGTGGCCACCGGCGGCGAGCACCGCTCGCCCAGCTTCGGTCGCGAGCGGGTGGGCGCTGGTGACCATGTAGGTGGGTTTGATCACGGTGGCCCGGCTTTGGGTGCCGAAGGTTTTTTCCGGTTGGTCGGTTGCGTGCAGGGGCGGGCTCAGCGCCAGGCTGAGCGCGAGGGCAGGGAGCAGGGTGAGCGGGCGCATGGGGGCGGTCTCCTCGGGTTGTCGTCGAGACAGGGTGCCTTCGCGGCGGCGTGTGCGTGCCAGCCTACCAGAGCGCACAGGCTGCCACTGGCCGGGCCGATGGCCCGCATGCCGTGGCGGCGTTATGCCAAGGCCGGCTGTGTCGCACTCAGCGGGTCAGGCGGGTCACGCCCTCGTCACCTGCGAGCAACAGCAGGTCGGCCGGGCGGTTGGCGAAGAGGCCGACCGTGACCACGCCCGGGATCTGGTTGATCTCGGTCTCCATCGCCACCGGGTCGGCAATCTGGAGGTTGTGCACGTCGATGATGAGGTTGCCGTTGTCGGTGGTCACGTCCTCGCGCAGCGCGGGGTCGCCGCCGAGCTGGACCATCGACCGCCCGACCAGGCTGCGTGCCATCGGAATCACCTCGACCGGCAGCGGAAAGGCCCCGAGCACCGGCACGAGCTTGCTGTCGTCGGCGATGCAGACGAAACGCTCGCTGGCGGCGGCGACGATCTTCTCGCGCGTGAGTGCCGCCCCGCCGCCCTTGATCAGGCGAAGGTGCTTGTCGGATTCGTCGGCGCCGTCAACGTAGACCGCGAGCGTGCCGGCGGTGTTGAGGTCGAGCACGTCGATGCCGTGGCTGCGCAGCCGCGCTGCGCTGGCCTCGGAGCTCGCAACCGTCTCCCGGATGTCGGGCCGCTGCGCGGCGAGCAGATCGATGAAGTGGTTGGCGGTCGAGCCGGTGCCGATGCCGACCAGACTGTCGGCCGGCACTTCGTCGAGGGCTGCCTGGGCGGCGGCGCGTTTCTTGTCGTCTGACGTCATGGTCTGCGGCGCTTGGGAAAACCCACAGGATACCAAGCGCGCCTTTCGCGTTGTGTGGTTATTGGCTACATTGAGGGTCAGTCGGCGACGGTGCACCCATGGACCACTACATCGAGAAAATCCTCAGCGCGCGTGTCTACGACGTGGCGCGGGAAACGCCGCTCGACACCGCGCGCAACATGAGTCGGCGCCTCGACAACACGGTGCTGCTCAAGCGCGAAGACCAGCAGCCGGTGTTCTCGTTCAAGATCCGCGGCGCCTACAACCGCATCTACCGGCTCAAGGCCGAAAACCCCAACCTGCCGGGTGTGATCACGGCCTCGGCCGGCAATCACGCGCAGGGCGTCGCGCTTGCGGCGACCAAGCTCGGCCTGAAGTCGATCATCGTGATGCCGCGCACGACGCCGAATATCAAGGTGCAGGCTGTGCGCGATTTCGGCGGCCGCCCGGTGCTGCACGGCGACGCTTTCGACGACGCCTTCGCGCACGCGGTGGTGCTCGCAGACGAGCGCGGCTACACCTTCGTGCCGCCCTTTGACGACCCCGACGTGATTGCTGGCCAGGGCACCGTCGGCCTCGAGCTCTGCCGCCAGCACCCCGACCCGATCCACGCCGTGTTCGTGCCGGTTGGCGGCGGCGGGCTCGCCGCGGGCGTTGCGGTGTACATGAAGTACCTGCGACCCGACGTGCGCATCATCGGTGTCGAGCCCGTCGACGCGGCGTCGATGCAGGCCTCGATCAAACGGGGCCGGCGGACCGACATTGGCGAGGTCGGCTTGTTCGCCGACGGCGTCGCCGTGCGGGTGCCGGGCAAGGAGACCTTCCGGATCTGCCGGCGGACCCTCGACGACGTGATCACCTGCACAGTGGATGAAATCTGTGCGGCGGTGAAAGACGTGTTTGACGACACGCGCACGCTGAGTGAGCCGGCCGGCGCGCTCGCGGTCGCGGGCCTGAAGAAGTATGCCGCCCAATCCGGTGTGACCGGTGCCAACCTGATCGCGGTTGTCAGCGGTGCCAACGTCAACTTCGACCGGCTGCGCCACGTCGCCGAGCGGGCGGAGATCGGCGAGCAGCGCGAGGCGCTCTTCGCTGTCAACCTGCCGGAGAAGCCCGGTGCCTTTCGGAAGTTCTGCCAGACCCTCGGGCGGCGCGGCATCACGGAGTTCAACTACCGCTACGCCGACGGCGAGGAGGCGGTGGTGTTTGCCGGCATCCAGCTTGGCGACGGCGCCGCCGAGCGCAGTGACATCTACCGCAAGCTGGTCGGGGCCGGCTACGACGTCCAGGACCTGACCGACGACGAGGTGGCCAAAAACCACGTGCGCTACATGATCGGCGGTCAGGGCAGCGGGGCCGACAACGAACACCTGGTGCGGTTCCGGTTTCCGGAGCGTCCCGGCGCCTTGCTCGACTTTCTGATGCGCCTGGCACGCGGCTGGAACATCAGCCTGTTCCACTACCGCAATCACGGGGCGGCCTACGGCCGGGTGCTCTGTGGCATCCAGGTGCCGGACGGGGACGAGCCGCAATTCCACGACTTCCTCAAGTCGCTTGGCTACACCTACTTTCTGGAGTCTGACAACCCGGCCTACAAGGCCTTCTTGCGGTGAAACGGTGGCTTGGACGGCTCGCACTGGCCTGCCTGGTCGGTGCGATCGCGCTGGTCGCGGTGCTGATCTGGAACACTACGCAATACACGCTCGAGCCGCCTGTCGACGTGGCGCTCGAACAACCGCTGTTGCGTGTGGACACCGACCGCGTTGCGACCAAGCTTGGCCGCGCGCTGCGCCACGAGACGGTCTCCGGGGGTGACGCAGACAACGCCAGCTTCGCGCCTTTCCGCGCGTTTCTCGCCCAGATCGAGTCGGATTTCCCGTTGGTGCACAGCCGCTTGCAGCGCACTCTGATCAACGAGCTGACGCCGGTCTACCACTGGCGCGGGCGTGATCCAAATCGGGCGCCGATCCTGCTGATCGGGCATTACGACGTGGTGCCGGTGCTGGAGGACACCCTCGACGACTGGGTCGAATCGCCGTTTTCGGGGCAGGTGTCAGCCGGGCACGTGTGGGGTCGCGGAGCTCTCGACAACAAGGGCGCAGTCATCGCCATGCTCGAGGCGGTCGAGCTGATGCTCGAGGCCGGTGTGCAACCGGCGCGGTCGGTCTGGTTGGCCTTTGGTCACGACGAGGAAATCGGCGGGCGAGACGGGGCCCAGGCCGTCAAAGCCCACTTCCAGGCGAACGGCGTGCGCTTCGACTGGGTGCTCGACGAAGGCTCGATGGTGCTGGACGGGATTGTGCCTGGCTTGTCAAAGCCATTGGCGAGCATCAACACGGCCGAGAAAGGCTACTTCAGCGTTGACGTGGTCGCGAAGAGCGAGGGCGGACACTCCTCGCTGCCGACCGACGAGCTGGCGGTGGAGATCCTGGCCGAGGCCCTGCTCGACATCCGCGACAACCCGGTACCGGGTTTCTACGACGGCATCACGGCGGACTTCTTCGACGCCATCGGGCCGGCGATGCCGTACGGCCAGCGCATCGCGTTCGCCAATCGCTGGCTGACCAGCGACGTGCTGGCGCGCATCCTCTCCGGGGCCAACACCACCAACGCGATGCTTCGGACCACCACGGCACCGACCATGTTGACCGCCTCACCGCGCGAGAACGTGTTGCCGAGCGAGGTGCGCGCCACGATCAACTTCCGTGTCCACCCGCGCGATTCGCTCGACGGTATTGTCGACCACCTGATCACCGTGATCGACGACACCCGCGTTCGCGTGGAGCCCGACCCCCGCGGCTTCTAAGCGTCGCCGGTGTCGCGGGCAGACAGTGCCGGCTTTGCCTTGCTCGCCGCCACCGCGCGCGCCGTCTTTGGCGACATCATCGTGGCGCCCGG
>JBCCUP010000124.1 GCA_039196715.1 Pseudomonadota bacterium | reverse complement strand
CGGAATACGGGTCGAGCGAGCCTGTTGTCCCGATTGCCAGAATCCCGGTTGAACCAGAGGATTTTCCGTATGCGGATTCGATTCGGCCCCATGCAATGAAACCAGATAGCGCTTCGTGAATCGCCCCAACGTCATCGCGGCCATGATCGTGGCGTCTCTGTTGGCCGCCGGGTGCGACACGCTGGATGACCTGTTCACACCCACCCCCTTTGAGGCCGGTACCGGCCCGTTGACCGAAGCCGAGCTGGGTTTCTTCATGGCAGAAATGTCGGACACGTTGTCATCCGATGATGTGGCGTGTCTCGCCGAGGAAGCGACGGTGCGGGCTGCCCGCGTCGGTGAGCCGCAGACGCTCGACCCCGCATCGGTGGCGCTCCTGCCGGTAGAGCAATGGTCAGGCTTGGACAACCACGGCAAACGGTTGATCCTGACGCAGGTGCTGATCAACCAGGCCATCGTGCACTGCATTCAGGGCGAAGGTGACTAGCACTTTCTCGCCGGTGGCGCGTCTTGTGGGCGCCAGTACGCCGCTCTAGGTGCCCAGCAGGGCCGGGTCGAAGGGGTAGGTGGTCAGGTTCTCGAAGCCGTCCTCGGTGATCAGCACCTGGTCTTCGAGCTTGATCGAGAAGTCACCGCCTTCGGGGCTGACGAGGGCCTCGACGCACAGCACGGTGCCGGCTTCGAGCGGCTGTTCGAAGGCGCCGTCCTGCCAGCGGTCGGGGTAGGTGACGATCGGCCATTCGTCGCAGAGGCCGACGCCGTGCATCATGCTGCCGTACTTCTGCTTCTGGTACTGCGGGTCGAGCACGTGGCCCTGTTCGCAGAGTTCGCGCGGCGTGATGCCGGGCTTCAACAGCTGCATGTTGTGCTGCATGTGTTCGAGCGCGTGCTGCATCGCGTAGACCATGTCCGGCCGCGGCGCGCTGTCGCCGATCCACCAGGTGCGTGAGATGTCGACGCAGATGCCGTAGCTGCCGATAAGGTCGGTGTCGAAGGCGAGAATCTCGTTGCTCTGCAGTTTGCGCGGCCCGCACTCCTGAAACCACGGGTTGGTGCGGGGCCCCGTGGCGAGCAACCGCGTCTCGATCCACTCGCCGCCACGTTTGATGTTCTCCGCGTGCAGCACAGCCCAGATGGCGTCCTCGGTCATGCCGGGCGCGGTCGCCTCGTGCATCGCGGCGATCGCTTGTTCACAGCTGTGCACGGCGCAGCGCATGGCGTGGATCTCGTCCGGGCCCTTGACCGCGCGCGCCTTCTCGGTGAGCTCTTCGCCGTCCTCGACGGTGAAGCCGCGCGCCTCGAGCGCGCGCAGGCCGTGCACCATGATCTTGTCAACCGCCAGCCGGCGGTTGCCGCCCGCTTGCGCGCGCATCAGCTCGTCGATCTGGCCGACGAAGTCGTGCGATGCCTGTTCGCCGCGGTCGCCGACCGCGAAGTAGAACATCGAGGCGCCGCCGCGCGTCTCGCGCACCAGCGGGTTGTGGTCGGCAAGGAACAGCGCGTTCTTGTAGTCGAAGATCACCATGTAGCCGTCGGCGCACAACAGCACCGCCCGAAACGGGTTGTGCGTGTTCCAGAGCTGCATGTTGGTGGTGTCGGTGGCGTAGCGGATGTTGAGCGGGTCGAATAGCAGCACCCCGCCGTAGTCCCGGTCGACGATGAACTGGGTCAAGCGCCGCCAGCGGTGCTCGCGCAGCGCGGGCAGGTTCGGCAGCGTCAGCCTGGCCTCGGCCCACTCGGCGTAGGCGAGGTCAGTCGGGCCGATGTCGACGCGATCGCCGTCGTTTGACGTGCCGTCGGGCAGGGTGTCGCCGTAGAGGGGTGTGATCTTGCGCGTGTCGCGGTGGTGGGCCATCGCGGAGGTCTGTGGGGCAGCCATCGCCAGAGGGTAGCCCCTGTGGGGCCCGGTGGCAGTGGCTGGCGCGCCGTGGGTGTTGGTAATGCGACGCGCGCGGCCAGCGGCGGGCGGCGAGCTGCGCGCGGCGAGCGGCTAGCGGTGTTAAGTGAACGGTGGGGCAGCGTGTCCCACCGTGGTGCCGCGTGGGGATCGGGGGCAAAACGCGGCACGCGGTGGCAGGTGGTGGCATGCGGTGGGTTTAGGCGGGCCGTAGTGGGGCATGGCGGGCAGTGTGCTGTGGGACGACTTGGCGGTGTGTGGCAGGTCGTCGCACGCGCACGCATAAAGTTTAATGTTGAACTTCTTTCGGTTTTGGTCGATACTGGTTCAACGTTAAATCAAATTAGGCCCTCGCCATGCACCGTCGCCAGTTTCTGACCGTCCTCGGGTCCACCGCCCTGATCGCGTCGCCCGTCCTCTCCGGGTGTGCCACCACCGGTGGCTTGCCGGACCCGGCCACGCCCTGGACGGTGGCCGGCCAGGGCGAGACGCCCGTGGTCCGCGCGCTGTCCTGGGCACTGCTCGCACCCAACCCGCACAACCGTCAGCCCTGGCAGGTGGCCTTGCTCGGCCCGCGCGAGGCGGTGCTCTACGCCGACCCGACGCGCAAGCTGCCCGCCACCGACCCGTTCGAACGGCAGATTACCATCGGCCTCGGCGCCTTCGTCGAGCTGATGCGATTGGCCGCGGCAGAAGACGGCGAACGGCTCGACGTCGACTGGTTCCCCGAGGGCAGCGCACCGACCGGGCTGGACGCGCGTTCGGTGGCACACCTCCGGCTGGTGCCGGGTGCGGCCTCCGCCGACCCGCTCTTTGCCCACGCCGCGGCGCGGCGCACAACGCGCGGCGTTTACCAGGACGATGCTGTTGCGGCGGAGACGGCCGCGGCAGTGCTCGCCGCGGCGGGCGTGCACGGCGGCCAGCGGTGGGGCAGCGCGGTGGACAGTCCGACGGTGGTGTCGCTCAATGACCTCGCGGTGCGGGCCTTCGAGCGCGAGATCGACACCGACGCTGCCTACCTCGAAAGCGCCGAGCTGATGCGCATCGGCCGCCGCGAAATGGCGGAGAACCCGGACGGCATCGCATTGTCGGGCGCGTTCTTCGAGTGGCTGTACCGCTTTCGGTTGATCTCGCACGCGGCGTTGCGCGACCTCGATGGCCGCGGCCGCCAGACCGGGCGCGACATGGCCCAGGAGCTTGCGACCGCGCGCGGGCACCTCTGGCTGGTCACGGCCGGCAACAGCCGTGTCGACCAGGTGATGGCCGGGGCGAGCTACCTGCGGGCGAACCTCGCGGCGACCGGCCTTGGCCTCGCGATGCAACCGCTCAGCCAGGCGTTGCAGGAGTACCCGGAGATGGCCGCCGAGTACGCCGAGGCGCACACCGCGCTCGGCGCATCGGACGGCGAGACGGTGCAGATGTGGGCGCGTATCGGCTACGCCAAAGCCGCAGACCCGGCGCCCCGCTGGGCCCTCGGCACGCGGCTGATCCGCGCCTGAGGTGTGGGCGGTGTGGCGTGTCACCGCGCTGCCGCGGGGTGCCGGACTTCGGTACCCTAGGGCTTTGCTCCCGTGCAGTGCGCCATGAACACCTTTTCCGTGCCAGTCCGCTTCTTCACCGAAGTCGGCATCATCGAGCAGCTGTCGCGCACCTTTGTCGAGCGCCACCTGCCGGACGGCATGACCTCGGCGCAGTTCGGGCTGCTGATGCACCTGACGCGTCAGCCCTCGGACACCACGCACACGCCGCTCGCGCTCTCGCGGGCGATGCAAGTCACCAAGGGCGCGATGACCAACACCCTGCAACGCCTCGATGCGCGTGGCCTGGTGGAGATCACGCCCGACCCGGACGACGGCCGCGGCAAGCGTGTGCGCCTGAACGCCGCCGGGCAAGCGGTGGTGCCGACGATCATCGCGCGGCTGCAGCCGGCCTTCGACGCCATGGCCGCCGAGATCGACCTCGAGCAGGTGGCAGCGATGCTGCCGATGCTGGAGACCGTTCGCACCGTGCTCGATCGAGACGAGTTTCGCGCCATGCAGGTGCCCGACGGGGCCGGTGATTCGGCCGGGTGAATACGTATTCGCCTGTTCAAAGCGGTGCCCAGGGCGTAGGCTCGGGGTGAGTCGAAACCAAGTGGGAGACACCCATGCGCCGGATTCGCACCTGTTTGCTCGCCCTGATCGGGGTCGCAGTGTTTGCCGTTGGCACCGCGCGCGCAGACCAGACCGACCCGAGTCTTGCCAAACTCTTCCTGGCGTTGCACAAGACCGAGGACAACCGCACCGCCGCGGTGCTCACCCAGCAGATCTGGCAGGCGTGGCTCACCGTCGACGACCAGATCGTCTCGGACCAGCTCAACGCCGGCACCGCGCACATGGCGGCCAACCGCTTTGAGGAGGCGCTGTCGTCCTTCGATGCGGTCATCGACGCGCGGCCGGACATCGCCGAGGGCTGGAACAAGCGTGCGACGCTGTATTTCATCATGGGCGACTACGACGCCTCGGCGATGGACATCGCCGAAACCCTGAAACGCGAACCGCGGCATTTCGGCGCCGTGAGCGGGCAGGGCTACATCTACCTGCGGCGCGACAACCACGACGACGCGCTCAAATGGTTCAAGCGCGCGTTGGCACTGAACCCGCACCTCACAGTGATTCGTGCGATGGTGACGCAGCTCGAAGGCGAGGCCACGCAGATCTGAGCCTCGCTCAGCATCGCTTGAGCGGGTAGAGCAACTGCCCGCGGACGCCGCGGGGCGCCGTCCCGGCGCTGATGCCGTCGCGCGCCGGCCGGGCCCGCTCGAATTGCACGGCGGCGCCGAAGCGGTTACTGAGAAAGGCGACCTGCGCGGCGTAGGTGCGGTCGATCGTGGCGCGTTTGCTGCCGTGGTGCCGATGGTGGACGTCCGGCGTGACGACGATGTTGCGCGGCCAGCCGATGTTCACCGAGACGTTCGCGTGGTTGAACACCGCGTGAAAACCGACTGCCACGGTATTGCTGTCGATCGCCGTTGTTGAAAAGCCGGCCGCGTTGCGCGGGATCAGTCCGATCCACACACACGAAAATGCAAGCACGACACGATTGACCGGCCCAGGGTTTCGACGCTGTGGTGGATCGTGCGGATGCGCGAAAGCCCGTGCCAGGCACGCAGCGCACAGTGCCGGCCGGTGCGCGTTGAGGTCCGCGACCACGGGACACGCGGCCGTGGCCGTTGATCAGGCCGAAGGGTGTCCGTGAGGGGCGACAGCTCCCGGGTTGGCGGTGCTGTCGACGCAGTGCCGCAGACCGTGTGCCGCCAGGTTGCGGACCGCCCGCCAAACCCCGCAGCGCTGGACTATTTTCTAACGTGGCGTGGCGGTACGCGCGTGCATCGATGTGCGAACACACTTTTGACGGGTTACTGAGATGAAAACACGGGTTCTGTCGTTGTGCCTGGTTGTGCTGCTGTCCGCCTGCGTGACCGTGGGGTACCAGACGGTGGTGCTGGACGCGCAGTTCGAGAACGGCGCCACGCGGATCGACGCGGTGGCACCGGTCAAGCGGTACCGGGACGAGGTCTTCAACGTGCCGCTCGGGCCCTACCAGGTCGACGCACTCGCGATCGGCGACACCGAGGTGTTGTACTCGGGCCGCGAGGCGGGCCAGGTCGAGCGCAAGGCAACCGTCGACAACACCGGCTGGAACCTCATCCTGAACCAGGCGTTCATCGGCGAGTGGGTCACCTACCGCCAGTACCGCACCGAGGACGAGGTCACGCTGTCCTTCGCGCTCGACACCCCGAGCGGGGAGCGCGTGAACACGCGCTGCGTAGTCAACAACACCGGCCTTGAAAACGAAGAGGCGTCGCGGCTCGAAGTGAGTTCACAGGCCGAGAACACGCCGCGCAACCGCGTGGTGGACTACGGCGAGTGGCTCGCCACGCGGGTGATCTGCACGCTGAGACAGGGCGAGCAGACCTGGTTCCTGCGCACCGTGCAACAGGCCGACCAGCCGCCCAAACTGGACCTCGTCGGCGACGACGAGGTGTTCGCGGTGCGCGTGTTGGACGAGGCGCTGGTCAAACAGCCCTACACCGGCGCGCGCCAGGCCGACGAGCCGGTGTTCGAGGCCACCGGCACCGTGTTGCCCGGCGTCCAGATCGACGGCCGCTCGGGCACAGTGGCAGCTGTCTCGCTCGGCAACGGCAACACCGCGATCTGGCTGGCGGGCACGCTTGATCCCGCTGACGAAGCGCTGCTGGTTGCCGCGAGCTACGTGTGGATCCTGCGTGCGTGGCGGGGTGGGTCGATCTAGTCGGATGGACGGCGCCTGACCCGCCGCCGCGTCGGACAGCCAGCGTGCGCCTGCCGACGGGCGTGGGTGATACCCGGTTACCGGTCGCGGTAGTGATCCAAAATTTTTAGTTTTACTAAAAAATCTTGCACCCGGAGCGGGGGTGTGTTGAAATTTTTAGCATGGCTAAAAAAGCAGACTGCCCACCCGCTGACAGTACCGGGGTCGGCCGTGTGGCACCCAACCTCGGCGAGCGGCTGCGCGCGCGGCGGCGGGAGGTCAAACTCACCTTGCAGGCCGTCGCCGACCGCGCCGGGCTGTCGGTCGGCTTCATCAGCCAGATCGAGCGCGGCATCACCCAGCCGTCGCTCGCATCGCTCGCGTCCGTCGCGCAGGTGCTCGACCTGCCGCTGAGCCACCTGCTGTCGCAACCGGGCGGCGAGCAGCGTTTCACCACTGCCGGTGACCGCCCGGTGTACAGCATCAGCGACGGTGCCAGCCGCTTCGAGCGGCTCTCGTCCGACTTCGTCGGCAACACGGTGCACAGCCTGATCATCCACGAGCCGCCCGGGCACCGCATTGCCCCCATCCGCCACGCGGGAGAGGAGATGCTCTACGTGCTGCGCGGGGCGATCACCGTCGAAGTCGACGGCGACCAGCGCGTTCTGCAGGAAGGGGACTCGGTGCACCACCCCTCGGACTGCGTGCACAGCAGTTGGAACCACACCGACCACGCGGCGACCATTCTGTGGGTCGGCACCTTTGACGTGTTTGGCGGCGATGACACCGTGCCCGCCAGCGGCACGGCACACACAGGAGACGCGATATGAGCCCATCGACACTGAACGACGTGCGCGCGCGCATCGACGCCGCCCACGTCCAGAGCGAAGCCGAGGCGCTGGCGGCGTTGTGCGCTGCCGCGCCGCTCGACGCGGACACGCGCGCCCGCATCTCGGCGCGCGCGGTCGCGCTGGTGCTGCGCATTCGGGCGGCCGAGGACCCGGGTCTCATGGAGGTGTTCCTCGCCGAGTACGGGCTCTCGACCACCGAGGGCGTCGCGTTGATGTGCCTCGCCGAGGCGCTGCTGCGCGTGCCCGACGCCGAGACCATCGACGCGCTGATCGAAGACAAGATCGCGCCGTCGGCCTGGGGCAAACACCTCGGCCAGTCGAGCAGTTCGCTGGTCAACGCGTCCACCTGGGCACTGCTGCTGACCGGCAAGGTGCTGCGCGACGAGGACGAGTCCGGCCTGATCGGCGCACTGCACGGTGTCGTCAAACGCCTCGGTGAGCCGGTGATTCGGGTCGCGGTGGCCAGCGCCATGCGCGAACTTGGCTCGCAGTTCGTGCTTGGCCGCACCATCGAGGAGGCGATGGAACGCGCGGCCCCGTTCGAAGGCAAGGGATACAGCTACTCCTACGACATGCTGGGCGAAGCCGCGCGCACCGAAGCCGACGCCCGCCGCTACCACCTCGGGTACTCCGAGGCGATCAGCGAGCTCGCCAAGGCCTGCACCGCGGACGCGGTGCGCGCCAACCCGGGCATCTCGGTCAAACTCTCGGCGCTGCACCCGCGCTACGAGGTGGCGCAGCGCGACCGCGTCATGGCGGAACTCGTGCCGCGCACCCGCTCGCTCGCCTTGCTGGCAAAGTCTGCAGGCATGGGCTTCAACATCGACGCGGAAGAGGCCGACCGCCTGTCGCTGTCGCTCGACGTCATCGAGGCGGTGGTGTCGGACCCGTCGCTCGCCGGTTGGGACGGGTTCGGCGTCGTGGTGCAGGCCTACGGGCAACGCGCGCCGTATGTGATTGACTGGCTACACGAGCTCGCCACCCGGCTCGACCGCCGGCTCATGGTG
>JBCCUP010000123.1 GCA_039196715.1 Pseudomonadota bacterium | reverse complement strand
TTTCACGGCCGCCGACTCTGTGCCGAGCACTATGTGCTCTGTGCCGCACCGGCCTACCTCGAGCGCCACGGCCACCCGACCGACCCCGCCGCGCTCTCGCGCCACCGGCTGATCGGCTACCGTGGTTTGCCTGCGCTGCCGATCACGCGTGACGGGCAGCAGGTGGGGGTGTTCGACGCGGTGCGCGAGGGGTGTCGTGTGGTGCTCGACGACGGCGACAGCGCGCGGCAGCTCACCCTCGCGGGTGGGGGTATCTCGGTGCAGTCGACCTGGAATGTCGCCGATGCCCTCGCGTCATCGGAGCTCGTCGAGGTGCTGCCGGCCTGTGCACTGCAGTCCGAGGCCGCCCTCTGGCTCGTCTACCCCAAATCCCATGTGTTGTCCGCTAAGGTCAGGGTGTTGATCGACTTTCTCATGAGCGAGATCGGCGACAACCCGCCCTGGTTGCAACCGCGGCACGCCACCTGACCGACGCTGGACGATGACCTCCCATGAAAAAAGCCACTCTGCTGTTCCTGTCACACCTGCTGTTTGCACTCGGGGGATTCGCCCTTGGCATTTACGCCTTGCCGATCCTGACGGCACCAGCCGGACCGAGCGCGACCGCCGTGGCCGACGTGATGCAGAGTGCACGCTTCACTGGAACGTTCCGGCGCGATCTGGAGGGCAGCGACTTTCTCCACTGGGGCGACGGCACACTCTCGATATCCGAGACGTCCATCGCGCTCGAGGGCAGCGTGTCGCCGGGGCCGGATTACAAGCTGTACCTGTCGCCGGCTTTCGTGGAAACCGAAGCGGCCTTTGAAGCCTTGAAACCCGAGATGGTGCAGGTCGCCGACATCAAGACCTTCGACAACTTTCTTGTTGGCGTACCCGAGGGAATCGACCCCGCCGCGTACAACACGGTGGTGGTGTGGTGCGAGTCCTTTGGCGAGTTCATCAGCGCCGCCCAGTACCAGTGAGACGATGTGCCCGGCGGCGTTCAGCTGTCCGCCAGCAGGGCCCCCGGCACGTAGACGTGGCCGTCGGCCAGTTTGCGCGCGGTGCGCACGAGACCCGCTGACTGCAACGCGAAGGCCCCACCGTCGAGCGTGAAATCCATCAGCACATCAAGGGTGCCGGACGGGTGCTCGATGCCGATCTCGGCCGGCGTGTGCACCGGGCGCTGCAACAGCCCGTCCGAGACGGAGCCGGGCAGCAAGGCACAGGTGGCGAGGCATTGCCCGCCGGTCACCGCCATGCTGGGGTGGGTCTTCCAGGGCATGAAATAGCGGGTTGCGAGGCTACCGCCCTCGACCGCCGGTGCGATCACAGCGAATTTCGGTGTGACCGATTGCCGCACATCCCCCATACCCATGTGTTCGCCCGCCTGCAGGCGGATCTGTTCGAGCCGTTCGAAGAAAGCGGTGTTCGCGTCGAGCTCGGCAGCCGACTCGTAGCCGGTGATGCCCATGTCTTCCGCGCGGGCAATCACCACAGGCATCGCGACGTCGAGGCAGGTGACCTCCACACCGTCGAACGTGTCGCGCGCGCGCCCGGTGGGCAACAGTGCGCCGGTGGCCGAACCGACCACGCCGTGAAACGCGAGCGCGATCGGGGCCGCGGTGCCGGGGACACCGGCGATGGCGCAGTCACCGTCGTACACCGGTTGGCCGTCGGCCGTGGATACCGTGGCCGTGATCTCGGCACCCGTGTTCACCGCGCGAATGCGCACCTCCGTGGTGTCGCCGCTGGCCTCGATCAGACCCAACTCCAGGGCCGCCGGCCCGACGCCGGACAGGATGTTGCCGCAGGTCGGCTTGTAGTCGACCAGTCGCTCCTCGACCGCCACCTGAGCGAAGAAGTAGTCGATGTCGATGCCCGGCACCTCGGAGCGGCTGAGCATCGCCACCTTGGTGGTCACCGCGGCGCCGCCGCCGATGCCGTCGATGTTGAGCGGGTGGCCTGCGCCCACCACGGCCATCAGCACCTCGGCCAGGGCGTCGAGGTCGGCCGGCAGGTCGTCGCGGCGGAAGTAGGGCCCCCGCGAGCTGCCGCCGCGCATGAACACGTAGGGAATGGCTTGTGGGGTCATGCGCAGCGGTCTCCGTGGGGTGCGCCGAGGGCGACGGTGCACCCGCGTGCGCACAGTGTGCCAGCTCGGGAACCTGCAGAGCCATCCCGGCGGTTGATCTCAGGCGGCTCGTGCGTCACGTGTGAATCCCGAAGCGGACGACTCAGGTCAACGGCCACGGCAACGCGACCACCGATTGCAGCAGCCCGGGTGGGAAGTCGCGGTTGAGTGCGCCGGCCATCAGGCACATGAACGCGATGCCACAGCCGCTCAGGATCGCAGCGCGCCCCCAGCTCAGCCCGGCACGAAAACGGAAGAACGTGAGCAGGAACGCGCACAGCGCGAGAATGAAGCCGACAAACCCGGTGGCCACAATGAGCCCGGCAAGCCACGCGAGCGAGGCCCACAGGCCACCGGGCGCGTTGGCGTCTTCGCCGGAGACTTCCTTGTCGGCAAAGACCGTATCGCCCTCGGGTCGCATGAGCATCTGCACCAGCAAAATCAGGCAGGCCACCAGCGCAACGCTGCCGATGACCAACGGCACAATCTTGTCTGTAAACGAGTAATCCGGTATGGCGTTGGCGTTGACCAAGGCGGCGACCAAGTAGGCGGTGATCAGCAGCAGGAAAATCAGTGGCGCGCGTTTTCCACCCGAGGCGACGTCGCCCTCGGCCATGATGCGCTTGGATTGCCGGATACCCACCACAACCGACACCACCGTGATGACAATCAACGTCAACACGATCGGACTGAACACGTAGTCCATGCCGGCATCAAAGTCTTTGCGAAAGCGAAAGCTCGCGATCTGGTAGGCCTGGTTCGAGAAGTTTTCGACGGCGTCGGACAGCACGAAGCCAATCAGAAACGCGGGCCTGGACCAGTCAAAGCGGCGCAGGAAGATGCCGATCAATCCGATGACGAACAACGCGAGCAAGTCTTCAAAATTCTGGCCCGACTGAAACGCCGCAAAGGCGATGAGCATGAGCAGGAACGGGGCGAGCAAGGTGAATCGGATCGTCGTGAGCTTGGCGATGCCGCCGGCCGCCATGATGCAGATCACCGTGCCAAACACATTGGCAAGCGCGAGCAGCCACACGATGCCGTAGGTGACATCGAGGTTGTCCTTGAGCATGTTTGGGCCAACTTCGATTTCACCTGTGCCGAGCAGGGCAACGGCGCCGATGAAGATCGCCATCGAGCCAGAACCCGGGATGCCGAACAGCAGGGTAGGCACCAGCCCGCCCCCTTCCTTGGCGTTGTTCGAACTTTCCGGCCCGATGATGCCGCGCACCTCGCCCTTGCCGAAGCGCGATTTGTCGGGCGTGGTTTGCACGGAGTGGCCGTAGGCGATCCAGTCCACAACCGAGCCGCCAAGACCGGGTATGACTCCGACAACGACGCCGATGACCGAGCACCGCACCGACAGCCACTTGTTGGCAAACCAGTCGCGCACGCCCGCTGACCAGCCCGCGCCGAGCGCCGCGCTGCGTGAGATCGTGCTGTCCTGGCGCAGCAGCGAGACGATCTCCGGAATCGCGAAAATCCCGAGTCCGACGATAACGAGTTTCAGGCCGTCCGTCAGGTAGGGGATGTCGTAGGTTGCCATGCGCAGGCTGCCGCCCGCGTCGGCTTCACCGATCGTGCCGATCATCATGCCGAGGCCTGCCGCCGCAAGGCCTTTGAGCGGCACACGGCCGGCGAGCACGGCAACCATCGACAGACCGAGTACGGTGACCATGAGCATCTCGGGCAAGCCGAAGGCGAGCACGACCGGCCGTGCAACGAGGATAAACAGCGTCAGGAAGGTCGCGCCGACGAGTCCACCGAACAACGATGATGTGAAAGCCGCAGACAAGGCGCGTGCGGCCTCGCCGTTGCGTGCCATGGGGAAGCCGTCGAGCACGGTGGCCTGTGATGCCGAACTGCCCGGAATCCCCATGAGGACCGACGCGAAGGTGTCTGAGGTCGGCACAACGGCGAGCATGCCGATCATCAACGCCAAACCCGCGACCGGTTCCATGCCAAACATGAAAGGCAGGACCAAAGACAAGCCGGCGATGCCACCCAGGCCCGGGAAGACCCCGACGGCAAGGCCCATGACCACGCCGAGCAACAGATAGGCCAGCACAACCGGCTGCAGTATCAGCGACCATGCGTCCAAGAAGGCAGGCAGGGCGGAGGTGATTGCATCCACGAGGTCGACTCCCAAGCAGCACAGTGATAGGTCGCTGCCCAGCCGATCCGTGACTGAGATCCGGTCAGCGGAGCTGGGCTTTTTCGTGCGTGAGTTGACGGTCTGACCCGGGGCGGTGCGTGCCCGGGTCAGGAGCCGCGATGTCAGGGACTATTTCAACTCAACGCCGTAGGCGTCTTTGAGCCACCCCTTCACAAAGGCTTTGGCGCTGTCCGGTACGTTGATGGCAGTCGCCAAAGCCGATTTGGCCTCCTCGCCGACATAGACCGGGTACTTGCCGACGCGCGCGGTCGAGATATCGGCAAAATCTGCCCGGTTCCGCACGGCATCGAACGCCTGGGCGTAGGTGTCGATCACGTCTTGTGGCGTGCCTGCGGGCAGGAAGGCGAGCTTCTGTGTGGGAAATCCGGAGATGAAAAACGCTTTCCAGGCATCCCATTGTTCCCCTTCCGTCTGGCAGCCTTCTGTTGCTTCACAGACTTCCTGGAAGGTTGGCATGTCGGGGAAGGTCGGGTCGCGCACGATGGTGTCACCGTCGAGTGAACCCCAGGTCATCATGGGGACGGCGGTGCCGTTCGCGACCAATTCGGCTGAGCCTTTCAGATAACTCGACGAGGTCTGGTAGTCGATCGTCGCCTCGCCCCGCTCGAACATCAGTCGACCGTCGCCCCGGCCCTTGATGCCGAACACCGGCTCGACGTTCATACCGAGCATTTCCCAGGCGAGCAACGGCACCAGGTCGAGTCGCGTGGCGCCCTGGCTGCCGTAGATGTAGTCGGTGTCGTTGACGCTGCTGCCGGTGCCGTTGTACTTCGCGCCGTCAGCGGCGTTCAGGTAGGCGACGCCACCGGTGCCCGAGGCCATGACCGGGTGCCAGTCGTTGTATTCGTAGCGAACGCGCGGGTCGCCGAGCAGGTAGGGGAATTGGGTTGAACCCGATGTGCCGAACAGCAGAGTGCCGTCCTTGTGTTTCTGTTTCTGGAACCAGTTCGCGCCTTTGGTAGAGCCTGCACCGGGCATGAACTTCACGACCACCGTCGGTTGACCAGGCAAGGCCTCGGACAGCAGGGGTGCGAAGAAGTTGGCCCACTTGGCAGATCCGCCGGTTTCGGAGAAGGGAATAACCCATTCGATGGTCTTGCCGCTGAAGTCGACCGCTGCACTCGCCGGTGCCGACAGGCCAAACGCGGCCATCGAGCCAATCAGGGTGGCCTGGATGAGACGCTTGAGTTTCATGCTGTATCCTCCACGTGGAAAAACGTCGCGCCCGGATGTCAAGCGCGAAAAGACAGTGACGTCGTCTGGTGGGGGTACACTCGAATCGCCCACCCTGGGATGCACTATATGACCTGAACCTTGTGCGAAGCTTGCAGGTGGCCTGTCATGCGCATTGCCGTGATCGAAGACAACCTCAGCCTGGCGAAGGCCATCGCCTACCGGCTGCGCGACCGCGGCCACGCTGTCGACATGCTGCACGATGGCACCGCGGCTGACGCGTTTCTGGTCAAGGAGGGGGCGGATCTCGTGGTGCTCGACATCAATTTGCCCGGTTTGAGCGGGCTCGATGTGCTGCAGTCCATGCGCGACCGCGGCGACGCGTCACCGGTGATCCTGCTCACTGCGCGTGGCCTCACCGAGGAGCGCGTGGCCGGGCTCGATGCGGGCGCTGACGACTACCTGGTCAAGCCTTTCGAGATGGACGAACTTGAGGCCCGCATTCGTGCCTTGTCCCGCCGAAAGAACCTCGACTACGCCGCAGTGGAGCAGATCGGTGACCTCGCATTTGATCGTGGCGCGCGGGTGTTGCTCTCAGGCAGTGACATCGTTGATTTGCGCCGCCGCGAACTGGCGGTGTTCGAGTGTCTGCTGGACAGTCGCGCGCGGATCGTGCCGCGTGAACGGCTGCTCGATCAGGTCTACGGTGTGGGCGCTGACGTCGAAGCCCATGCGATCGAACCGCACGTGTCACGCTTGCGCCGACGCTTGGCCGGACACCGCGTGGTCATCAAGACCGTGCGCGGACTCGGCTACCTGCTCGACGAGACGACGTGATGCTGTTGACCCGATCGCTCCGGACACGGCTTTTCGTCATGATCGTCGTACCGCTGACGGCGCTGGCGTGCGTGTTGGGCGTCTGGCGCTACCAGGTGGCCCAGGGCACGGCCAACGAGGTGTTCGACCGCGCGCTCTTGTCGGTGGCGCTTGCCGTGTCGCGCGACATCACCGTGTCTGGCGGCGATGCGTTGTCGCCAACGACGCGAGACCTGATTTCCGAGGCGGCGGGTGGGGACATCTTCTACCACGCCACTGGCCCCGACGGCATCTACATCGCGGGCTACAGCTACCCACCGGTCCAGCCCGGTCAGGCGGACCCCGCGGTCGGCGCGCCGCCGCGCTACGCCGAAGCGCGCTACCGAGGCAACGCCGTGCGGGTGTTGCAACTGACCGAACAGGTGTCGGTGGACGGCTTGTCGGGGGATGCCACCGTCACCGTCTGGCAGCGCAACAGCGACCGCCAGGCCCTCGCGCGCGACCTGGCACGGCGCGCAGCCGGGTTGATCGGCGCGTTGCTGCTCACCTTGGCTGCGGTGGTCTGGTTCGGTGTGCAGTGGGGGCTCAAACCGCTGACCAAGCTGCAAGACGCGATCTCGGCGCGTTCGGTCGATGACCTCAGCACGATCAAACGTCGCGTGCCGCGCGAAGCGCGGGGCATCGTCGACACGCTGAACCGGTTGTTCAGCCAGGTGTGCGAGAGCATCGACGCACAGCAGGCCTTCATCTCCGAGGCCGCGCACCAGCTGCGCAATCCGGCCGCGGCGGTGCAATCACTGGCCGAGGCCGTGCGGGATGCCCCTGAAGGGGCTGAACAGCAGCGCCGCGTCGTCGAGCTGGTGGCGGCGTCGCGCGATGCGGCGCGCGTCGCCGAGCAGCTGTTGTCGCTGGAGCGCTTGCGGCTGAGCCCGCGCGCGGTTCGTCTGACGCGTCACGACCTGAACAGCGTGTGCCGTGAGGCGTGTGAATCCGCTGCGGTGCCGGTGCTGGCCCGCGACATCGGCTTCGAGTTGCAGTTGTGCGATACCGCACTTGACGTTGACGTTGAGCCCGTGTTGATCGAGGAGGCGTTGAAGAACCTGATCGACAACGCCTTGA
Source organism: Pseudomonadota bacterium (assembly GCA_039196715.1). Taxonomy (NCBI): domain Bacteria; kingdom Pseudomonadati; phylum Pseudomonadota; species Pseudomonadota bacterium. The sequence goes on along the minus strand of JBCCUP010000123.1, from coordinate 747 downwards.
CCCACGGCGGTGATGCGTTGACGCGAATCAGCGTGAGCACACGCCGTGAGAGCGCGTCAGCGACCGTCACGGTCGAAGACGATGGCGTGGGCTTGTCACCCGATGACCAGGCGCGGGCCTTCGGGCGGTTCAGTCAGCTCGCGCCCGGGGCCGGCAGCGGTCTCGGACTGAGCATCGCACGCTCTGTGGCAGAACGGCACGGCGGGACGCTGGGGATCAACGCGTCACCGAAGGGCGCGAGCCTGAGCCTGTCCTTGCCCGTCGCCTCGCACGGCTGACGTGCAACGGAACCGCAATCCCGTTCTGGCCATCGCGCTCGTGACCGGGGAACGTCGCACTGGCTGTCCGGGTTCCGCGGTGTGAGTCGTGTCCTCGCAAGACCGTCGTGGGAGTCGTGCCTTCGCTGGGCCGTTGTGGGAGTCGTGTCCTCCGCGGGCCGTTGTGGGAGTTGTGTCCTCCGTGGGCCGACAGGCCCGGGGAGACACGACGAAGGACGAGCGCGACGTGTGTGAGCTCTGCGCCAATCCCATTCGCTCGGTGTCACTGCGCGACGACCAAGCTCCCACACAGTCGACTGCCAGCCGTGGGAGTTGTGTCCTCCGTGGGCCGTTGTGGGAGTCGTGTCCTCCGTGGGCCGTTGTGGGAGTCGTGTCCTCCGTGGGCCGCAAGGCCCGGGGAGACACGACGAAGGACGAGCGCGACGTGTGTGAATTCGGTGCGAAGCCGCCTTCGCCCCTAGGCGGGCCC
>JBCCUP010000122.1 GCA_039196715.1 Pseudomonadota bacterium | reverse complement strand
GTCGAAACGGTCGAGTGCGCCGCCGTGTTTCATTCGCCGCGTCTCGTTAAAACGATGACGCAGCTCCCACGGCTTGGTGAAAACACTGTGGGAGCGTGGTCGTCGCGCAGCGGCACCGGGTTACCGCCGCGGGGCGAACTCAGCGGCCGGACGGGCTTTCGGCGGGTGAGAGTTTGCGGCGTGGGCCGAGTTTGAAGCGGGGCGCGGTGTCGTAGTCGCCGACGGCGAGGCCGGCGGCGAAGTCACCCATGACCGGGCCGTGTTTGAACAGGTGACCCGAGCAACCGCCGACCAGCAGCACGTTGCGGTGCTCGGGGTGCCAGTCGGCGATGAAATGGGTGTCCGGCGTCAGGATGATCTGGTTGAACTTGCTGTCGACCACCCGTTGACCGACGAGGTCGGGGAAGCGCTTGCGGATGTAGTCGCGCGTGCGCGTGAGCGACTCGCGCCGGATCAGGCGCTCGTCGTTGTCGATGTCGATCTTCTCCGGAATCACCACGGCCGCCTTGACACCGTGCCCCTCCACGCAGGGCATGCCGAAGCTGCCCTGGCCGTGGTCAATCCAGCACGGCATGGTCTCGACATCGAAGCGATCCGACCCGGCCGGTGTCGAGGTGTAGAGCACGTTGATACCGACGATGCTGCCGATCGGTTTCACGCTGCGCGGGAACATGTCCGCCATCCATGGCCCGGTCGCGATGACGGTGACGTCCGAGTTGATCGGTTTGCCGTCGAGCAGGGGGCGCTCGGTGTGGTCGGTGGTCACTTCCCCGCGTTGCACCACCCCGCCGAGCTGCTTGAAACGGTTGACCGTGGTGATGACCGCGCGGTGCGCCATGACCATGCCGGCCTCGGGCTCGTAAATGCCGTAGGCGATGTCACGCACATCGAACTGCGGAAACCGCGTGGCGAGTTCGGCCTGGCTGAAACGGTGGTGCGGCACGCCGAGCTGCGTGAAGGTGTTGCAGGTGTCGTCTTCCCACTGGCAGTGGCCCTCGGTCGCGAGGATGATTGCACCGCACTCGTAATACAGCTGTTGCCCGGTCTCGGCCTGCAGCGCCAACCACGCCTCGCGCGCCTCGCGGGCCCAGCGCGTGTAAAACGTGTCTCGGCCGTGAATCGCGCGGATGACACGGTTATAGTCGGTCGACGACGCGCGCGAGTTGCCGGGCCCCCACTTGTCGATCAGGGTGACCTGGTGGCCGCGTCGCTGCAGCGCCAGTGCCGTGCTGGCACCTGCGATGCCGGCGCCCGCCACCGTGATCTCGCTTCGTCTCGGCATTTTCGCCCTCGTCGGTTGTCTGGGCTGGAATTACTGTATACAGTATTCAGAACTTTGTTGCAGAGCAACTGCACGACACCTCGTCGGCCCAGGAGCCCCCATGACCGATCACGACTTTTCGCTGCCAGAAGGAACCCACACTGTCGCCATGGGCATCGGCGACATGAACGGCGTCATGCGGGGCAAGCGCATTCCGGCGAGCCACTGGCAGGCCATCTGCGAGGGTGGCAACGCGCTGTCGCTGGCGCTTTTCGCGATCGACATGACCTGCGACGTCTGGGACACGCCCTACGTCAACTTCGACAACGGCTACCCCGACTTTCACATCTTTCCGTTGACCACGCCACAAGCCTGCCCCTGGGAGCCGGGCGTGGCGTTCTGCCTGGGCCGCGGCGAAGGCACGGACCACCAGCCCGTGCCGATCGACCCGCGCAACGCGCTGGTCGCCCAGGTCGAACGGGCGAAGGCGATGGGCCTGGACGTCAACGTCGGCACGGAGCTCGAGTTCTACCTGCTCGACCCCGAGACCAAGCAGCCCAAGGACCAGGGCATCGGCGTGTACAGCCTGGTGCGGGCCGCCGAGCTCGAGCACGTGCTCGGCCCGATCCGCAGCGGCATCAACGAGATGGGCATTCCGGTCGAGCAGTCGAACCCGGAGTACGCGCCCGGTCAGGTCGAGGTCAACATCCGCTACGGCTCGGCGCTGGAAGCCGCTGACCGCGTGATCATGTTTCGCGACCTGGTCAAGGAGCTCGCCTCGGCGCACGGCTACCTCGCGACCTTCATGTCCAAACCCTTCTTCGAGCAGTCCGGCAGCGGCTTTCACACCCACTACTCGGCGTGGCAGAACGGCGAAAACGCCTTTTCGGACGGAGGCAAACTCTCGACCCTGGGCAAGCAGTTCCTCGCTGGACAGCAGCAGCGCATGGCTGAAATGGCGTTGGTGTCTGCGACCACGCCCAATGCCTACCGTCGGCGGCAGCCGTACACGTTCTGTCCGATCAACACCACCTGGGGCTACGACAACCGCACGGTGGGCTTGCGCGTGATCGAGGGCTCGCCGAGCGCAGTGCGCGTGGAAAAGCGGGACGGCTCGGCGGATTGCAACCCGTACTACCTGCTGGCCTGCGAAATCGCGGCTGGCCTCGACGGTGTGGAACAGGGGCTCGAGCCGACCGAGGCCACGCTTGGCAACGGTTACGAAGCCGAGGCCGACGGCATTCCGACCAGCCTCGAGGCGGCGCTCACACTCGCGAAATCCTCGGAGTTCATGAACCGGGTCATCGGCGAGCCCGGGCTGGCCATTCTGATGCAGCAAGCCGAGCGCGAGCTCGAGTTCGTCGGCGGTCAGGTCACGCCGGTGGAAATCGAACGCTACCTCGGCAACTTCTGAGGACCGACACATGCGCATCGCCCGAGTGACCGGCACGGTGACCGCGTCGGTCAAGCCTACCGGCCTCGCCGCCGTCCCGTTATTGGTGGTGGACGTCGAGGACGGTGCGGGCACCGTGCTCACGCCCGGTGTGGTGGTCGCGGACGTGGTCGGCGCGGGCCCGGGCGACCTCGTGATCGTCGCCGAGGGCAGCGGCGCGCGGCTGCCGGCCGCGCTGACCAGTGCACCCGTCGACGCCGTGGCCATGGCCATCGTCGACACGCTCACTCTCGATGACGGCGCCGCCTCGCGGGGCCGTCGCAACTCCACATCCAACAGGAAAACCTGAACATGGTGCAAAAAGCTCCGGCCGGGCAGAGTGCGCTCGGCATGATCGAAACACGTGGCCTGGTGGCCTCACTCGAGGCGGCTGACGCCATGGTCAAGGCCGCCAACGTCACGGTGGTGAACCACGCCAAGGCCGGTGGCGGCCTGGTGTCGGTGATGGTGCGAGGCGAGGTCGGTGCGGTGAAGGCGGCGACCGACGCGGGCGCTGCCGCGGCCAACAAGGTCGGCGAGGTCATGGCCGTGCACGTCATCGCGCGTCCGCACGACGAGATCGAGGCGCTGCTGGCCAACCTCGGCGGCGGCGGCGAGTAAGCCGCATGCGGGCAGCGGTGACGCGGCCCGCTTTCCCGCCCCTGCACAGGCCTGAGACATGAGTTCGGACCACACGCGCTTTCAGCAATTTGCCGACGCGATGACCAACGCTCACCGGTCGGCGCCCGTGTCGACGCCATCGGTCGGTCGTGTGGCCGTGCTCGGCGGTGCGGCCGACGGCGCCCTGGTCGCGGCCCTCGCGGTCGCGGCCGGCCACGAGACGGTGCTGTTCTCGGCGTACGGGCGCGAGCGCGAGGCGTTGCGCAGCGGTGTCACGCTGCGAGGCGAGGGCCCGATTGGCACGGTGGCGACCAACCCCAGCGGTGGTCCCGGCATCACCACCACCGGCGACCTGGACGCCGCGCTCGCGGCGGCCGACGTGGTCGTGTTGACCGGTCCACTGCACAAGCAACGCACCTACGCCATGGTGCTCGCCGACCACCTGGTCGACGGGCAGCTCGTGGTGCTGCCGAACGCCGGTACTTTTGGCGGCCTGGAAGTGCGTGCCCTGCTGCAAAGCGGTGGCTGCGCGGCCCAGGTCGGTGTGTTCGAGCTCGCCCGCCTGCCCTGGTGGATCGAACGCGACGGCGGTGCGCTCGTGCTGAGCGCCGCCGAACCCCCGCTCTGCGCGATGCTCGACGGCGACACGTCCACCCGCACGGCGCAGCTCACGCCGCTTTTTGGCGCGATGACAGCGTGCGTCAACCACGGTCAACTTGCATTCGGCGACACCAGCGCCGCGATCGAACTGCCCGCGCTGTTGCTCGGGGGACCTGCGTCGCACCCGGGGGGGCCGTCGGTGCCAGAGGGCGCGGTCGCACGGCCGGAGCACTGCAATTTTCACAGCCTGCTTGGCAGCAGCCAACGTGCACTCGCGTCGGCACTGCTCGACGAACGCGCCGCGGTGGCGACCCGGTTCGGTGTGCGTGACCTGCCGGACGTCGACGCCGCGGTGGCGCAGTGGGCCGGCTCGGCGCAGACCGGCACGGCGCCGTCGGCTGGGCGACGGGCGGTGCCGACACCCGACGTGGCCTTGGCCCGCATCAGGGACCTGGTGCAGGCCTCGCTGCAGCCGCTGGTCGACGCCGCGGCCGCCGTGGGTGTGGCTGTTCCGAACTCGGTGGCCACGGTGCAACTCGCGTCGACCGTGTTCGGTGATGACCTCGCGCGGCACGCGCGCAGCCTCGCGCGCCTCGGGGTCAGCGGCGCCGACGCCGACGCCGTGCGCCGCCAGTTTGATGCCTTGATCCGGGAGCCGCGCTGATGGACGGAGACCTCGAAGCCGTCCAGGTCGCGCGCGACGCCGCCGACCGCGCCTGGCAGGCGTACAACCGCTTTCTCGGCACTGACCCCGCGGCAATCGACGACATGGTCATGGCGATGGCGCGCGCAATCGAGCCCGAAGCGCAGCGCCTGGCAGAGCTCGCCGTGGCGGAAACCGGCTACGGCAACGCCGCCGACAAGCGGATCAAGAACCTCTTCAATGCCTTGTCGGTGGCCGAGTGGCTGCGCGAGGTGCGCACCCTCGGTGTGCTGTGGCGCGACGACACCACCCGAATTGCCGCGATCGGCGAACCCATGGGTGTGGTGGCCGCGCTGGTGCCGGTGACCAACCCGACCTCGACGATCATCTACAAGGTGCTTTCGGCCGTGAAAGCCGGCAACGCCATAGTTTGCGCGCCCCACCCGCGCGGTGTGCAGTGCGGCCTCGAGACCACCCGCATCCTGGCGCGCGTGGCCGACCAGCACGGGGCGCCGCCGGGGTTGATCCAGTGCCTCGACACCGTTAGCCAGGCCGGCACGGCCGAGCTGATGCAACACCGGCGCACCTCGGTTGTCATGGCGACAGGTGGACCGGCGATGGTCAAGGCGGCCTACAGCTCCGGCAAGCCGACCCTCGCGGTCGGGGCGGGCAACGTGCCGGTCTACGTGCACGCCTCGAAGCGCGATGACATTGCCGAGGTCGCCGAGCAGATTCTGATGTCCAAGGCCTTCGACTTCGGCACCGCGTGCGTGTCGGAGCAGGCGCTGGTCGTCGACCGTGCGGTCGCGCGTGAATTGCGGCACGAGATGAAACTGCGCGGTGCCTACTTCTGCACAACGGCGGAGTCTGCACGCCTGGCACCGGTGATTTTCAACGCAGACGGTGGTATGCACCCGGGCCGCGTAGCGCAATCGCCGCAACGCCTGGCAGAGCTCGCGGGTATTGAGCTGCCGCCCAACGTGCGCGTACTGGTCAGCGAGCAGACCGAAATCGGGGCACACGCGCCGCTTTCGGCCGAAAAGCTCAACCCCGTGCTGGCCTGGTACGAGTCCCGTGGCGCCGATGAGGGCATTGCGCTGGCGCAACAGGTCGCCCGGTTTGGCGGTTGGGGCCACACCGCGGTGCTGCACGCCGACGACCCCGACGTGGTCACGCGCTACAGCGCGTTGCCGGTTGGTCGGGTGTTGGTGAACACACCCGGCATCCTCGGCGGGATGGGCTTCTCGACCGACCTCGAACCGAGCTTCATGCTCGGCACCGGGACGTCTTCCGGGTCGATCACCTCCGACAACGTAACGGCCTTGCATTTGATAAACATCAAACGCGTCGCCTTCGAGTCGCGCCCCTGGCGTGACATCCACGACGTGTACGGCAACTGAGACGGAGACAGCGCGTGAGCCAAGGCATCACCATCAGGGCACTCATGCAGATCGACCGCCTGCAACCGAAATTTGCGGCGTACAACGGCGCGACCGTGCAAGGGTCGGTGCCGCTGTCGGGCGACACAGTGCTGATCGGAGAACTCGCGCCGGGCAACGGGGTGTTCGGCCTGATCGATGTCGCACTCAAGGCCTCGAGTGTCGAGGCCACCACACAGATGGTGGAGCGCGAGTTCGGATTCTTTATTCTGCGCTCGCCGTCCAACGCGGAAGTCAGTGCGGCGCGTGATGCGATCCTGTCTGAGCTCGGCATGGCGATGACCGACCGCCTGAAGCCGAGTGTGGAATCCACCCAGATCATCAGCTCGGTGGAGCCGTACCAGGCCCAACTCCTGAACAAGTGGCGCAAGGGCGCCCTGCTGGTGCCGGGCCAGACGCTCGGCATCATCGAATGTGCGCCGGCGGCGTACATCTCGATCGCCGCGAACGAGGCCGAGAAGGCCGCGGACATCGATATCGTCGAGGTCCGCGCGGTTGGGCGCTTTGGACGCCTGTTCGTCAGCGGGGACGAAGACTCGGTGAAAGCCGCGGTCGATGCCGCTTGTGCCGCCCTCGAGGGCGTCGAGGGTCAGCGTGGCTGAGTCCCGCACACGCCGTTGGCCTGAGCGCGTCGCCTGATGGCACGGGTGCTCAGCGAAGCGGACATCGTCTCGGCGCACCGCCGCGGCCGGCAGCTGCTTGAGGTGCTCGACGGTGACCTCGTGACCCCGCAGGCGCGCGACACCGCCGAGCGCCTGGCGGTGACCTTGCACGAGGGTCCCCTGGCCACGCCCGCGCCGGTGCGCAGCAGCGCGGCGAACGCAACGCAGCGGGTGTTGTGGCGGCGCAGTCCGCGCTGGCAGGCCAGACCGCCCGCGGTGCGCGTCGAGGCACGGCGGCTGGGCAAGGTGGCGCTGGTGGGCGCGGGTGGGGTGGGTGCGAACATCGCGCACCTGCTGTGCAACGCCGACGCGGCGGCCGAGATCGTGCTCATCGACGTGGTGCCGGGGCTGGCGGAGTCGGTCGCCCTCGACCTCCTGCACGCGACCGGCATCAACCGCAGCGGCGCGCAGTTCGGCGGCGGCGCGGACCTCGCGGCGGTGGCGGGGGCCGACGTTGTGGTTGTCACGGCGGGGCGGCCGCGCACGCCGGGCATGGATCGACGCGACCTCATCGACGTCAACCAGCGCGTGATCCGCAGCGCGGCCGACGCGATCGCGCTGCACGCACCCGAGGCGGTGGTGATTGTGGTCACCAACCCGCTCGATGAAATGACGCTCGAGATGCTGCGCGCCACCGGCTTTCCGCGCGACCGTGTGCTCGGCATGGCCGGCACGCTCGACAGCGCGCGCTTTCGCCGGGCGCTCGCCGATGCTGCGGGTGTCGGTGTGGCCGATGTGGAGGCGATCACGCTCGGCAGCCACGGCGCGGAAATGGCACCGATCGGCTCGCTTGCGCGCATCAAGGGGCGCCCGGTCGACGTTTTTCTTGACGCCGCGGCGGTGCAGGCGTGCGCGGCGCGCGCGGTGGCTGGCGGCGCCGAGGTGGTCGCGTTGCGCAAGACGGGGTCGGCGACCATCGCGCCGGCGCACGCGACGGTCGAGGTGATCGACCACCTGCGCGGGGCACGTGTCGGTGCAGTGCCGGTCTCGGTGGCGCTCGACGGCGAATACGGCTTGCGTGGGGTTGTGCTTGGCGTGCCCTGCCACCTCGGTCCCGGCGGCCTGATTGCCGTGGACGAGTGGGCCCTTGCGCCCGAGGAGCGTGACAGCCTCGACGCGGCGGCGACGGCGATCCGCGAGCGGATCGGCAGCGTATGAGTGGTTTGGTGCGCGAGACGGTGTTCACCGGTGGCCGGTTCGAGACCGTGGCGGCCTACAGCCGCGCGCGCCGGGTCGGTCCATTTGTCTTTGTCGCCGGCACCACTGCCATCGAACCGACCGGTTTGCTGCACGCACCGGGTGACACCTACGCGCAAACGCGCTTCATCCTTGCGCGCATCGAGGACGCGCTGCTCGAAACCGGTGCCACGCTTGCGCACGTGGTGCGCACGCGGGCGTTTCTGCGCGACATCAACGACGCGGGTGCCTTCGGTCGCGCGCACGGTGAGGTGTTCGAGGGTATCAACCCGGTGACCTCTGGCGTTGAAGTCGGTCTGACGACGCCTGGCATGATGATCGAGATCGAGGCGGACGCCCTGATCCACGACGCCGAAGGCATCCACTGGTGACCGGTCTGCTCGACCAGCGCACGCGCGAGGCCGTGGTGTCGGCCGTGCTGT
>JBCCUP010000121.1 GCA_039196715.1 Pseudomonadota bacterium | reverse complement strand
CGATTTCACCGGATGGACCTCCTGTCCTCGTTGCCGCAACCGTGTCAGTCCACCCGTGCGGGGGCAGCGGCGCAAGACCCATTTGGTTCAACGTCCGTCAACCCACTCAGGGCAAGCTGAGCTGGGCGGTCCGGCCGCCGTCAACCGTCATGACCTGGCCAGTGACAAAGCCCGCCTCGTCCGACCCCAACCAGGCCACGAGCGCGGCAACCTCCTCGGGCGTGCCGGTGCGCCCCACCGGGTGGATGCCGCCGAGCGCCGCGCGGAAGGCCGCGGGGTCGGCCATGCCCTCGATGTAGTCGTTGTTGAGCGCCGTGTCGATCCAGCCGGGCGCGACCGCGTTGCAGCGCACGCCGTCGGGGCCGTGGTCTACCGCAATGGCGCGAGTCAGCGCGTGCAAGCCGCCTTTGGTCGCGCAATACGCGGGGTGACGCGGGTTGCTGCCGAGCCCCTCGATCGATCCGATGTTGACGATGGCGCCACCGCCTTCGAGGTGCGGCAGGGCGTGCTTGATCAGCAGGAAGGGCGCCGTGAGGTTGACCGCCACGTGCAGGGACCAGTCGTCGAGCGCCATCTCGCGGGCGGTGCCCTCGCGCATCACCCCGGCCGAGTTCACGAGCAGGTCGAGCCGGCCGGCACGTGCCACGACTTCGTCAATCACAGCGGGCGGCACAGCTGGGTCGGCGAGGTCGACGGCCAGGTGCTCGCACAGCAAATCGGCCTGCCGCTGGGCGGTGATCACCCGGGCGCCCTCCTCGACCAGGCGCGCAACCACGGCCCTGCCGATTCCGCTGCGCCCGCCAGTGACCAACGCCACCATGCCGTGGTAACGCATCAGCCGACCGCCTTGCCGCCGTTGACCTCGACCAGCGAGCCACACAGGTAACGCGCCGCGTCCGAGGCGAGAAACAGCATGACGTCGACGATGTCGTCCGGCGAGGCGATGCGTCCAAGCGGCACGGTCTTGCCAAGCTCGGCCACGGCCGTGTCGGGGTTGTATCCCCGCATGTCGAAACCAGTGCGCAGCATGGGCGTATCGACCTCGTTGGGGCAGACGGCGTTGACGCGCACGCCCTGGTGGGCGTGGTCGCGTCCCATACACTGTGTGAGCGACGCGAGCGCGGCCTTGGTGGCGCAATAGAGCGCGTGGTCCGGCCCGGGCCGGAGGCCCCAGCAGGAGGCCGTGTTGACAATGCAACCGCCGCCCTGTGCCGCCATCAACGGGATCGCCGCGCGGCACACGCGAAACGGCGCCTCGACGTTGACCGCGAGCGCCAGCGCGAGGTCGGCGTCCTGCGTGTCGGTGACCGGTCCACGCGAGATCACACCGGCGTTGTTGACCACGAGGTCCAGCCCGCCAAGCGCGTCCGAGGCCGCGGGCGGCAGACCGTCGGCATACGTGCCGTCGCTGAGGTCACCCGGCAGGCACACGCTGGCCTGCACGCCGCCGGTGTCGCGGTCGGCCGCCGCCACATGCGCGCCCATCGCCATCAAGCGCGTCACCAGGGCACGCCCGATGCCACCGGCAGCACCGGTCACCAGCACGCGACGCCCGGCGAACTCGCTCGCGTTGATTGTCATGCCGTGGCCCCTCGTGTCTGAAGTCGCCCGACCGTAGCACGGCCTCCCACGCCCGACCTTGCACCTGACGACAGCGCACCCGGTGCCGGTGACGTCGGCAGAACAGCGCGCGCACCGCCTGCCCGGCCAGTGCTTGCGTTGAGCTCTAACGGGGCGGCATAGTCGGCAAAACCCTGCGAGACCGCCCGATCATGCCCGAGGCTACGCCGTACACCACGCTATTGTTGAGCCACCCGGCCCCACATGTCCTGCTGGTGACACTCAACCGCCCGGACGCCGCAAACGCCTTCAACACGCAGATGGCGACCGACCTCTACACCCTCTTTGAAGCGTTGGCGCTCGACGCCGGTGACACGCGTTGCGTGGTCGTGACCGGCAGTGGCGAGCGCGCGTTCTGCGCCGGCGGCGACCTGAAGGAGCGTCACGGCATGAGCGACGCCGACTGGTTCGCCCAGCACCGGGTGTACGAGCGCATGGTGCGGGCGGTGCTGGCTCTGCCGACGCCGGTGATCGGCGCGGTCAACGGCGCGGCCTACGGCGGTGGCTGCGAGTTGCTCGCGTGTTTCGACTTCGTCTACGCCGCCGAGCACGCGCGGTTCGCGCAAACGGAAGTCACGCTCGGCATCATCCCGGGCGCGGGCGGCACGCAGAACCTCGCACGCGCGGTCGGCAGCCGGCGCGCCAAGGAGCTGATACTGAGCGGCCGGGTGTTCGGCGCGGCGGATGCGCTGACCTGGGGCCTGGTCAACGCCGTCTACCCGCAGGAGGACCTGTTGACCGCAAGCCTCGCCGTTGCCGAACAGATCGCCGCCAACGCCCCCGTGGCCGTCGTGCAGGCCAAGCTGGCGATCCACCGGGGCGAGAGCCTGTCGCTGCAGGACGCCCTGGCCTTCGAGATCGAAGCGTACAACCGCTGCGTGACCACGCGGGACCGCCGCGAGGGGGTCGCCGCGTTCAACGAAAAGCGTGCGCCGGCGTTTTCCGGCGCATGAACGGCCTGCGTGCCATCACCCGCGGGGTCAGCGCCCGCTTTGCCGACTGCGAACTCACCCACCTTGCGCGCGCGCCGATCGACCTCGAGCGCGCCCGCCGACAGCACGCCGCCACCGAAGACGCCCTGCGCGCACTCGGCGTCACGGTCGATTCGCTGCCGGCCGAAGACACCCTGCCGGATGCCGTGTTTGTCGAGGACACCGCGATCGTCTTTGACGAACTCGCGGTGATCACCCGCCCCGGCGCCGCCTCGCGCCGCCCGGAAACCGCGAGCATCGCCGCGGCGCTCGCGCCGCACCGCACGCTGCTCACGCTGGACGCGCCCGCGACGCTCGACGGCGGCGATGTCATGGTGCAGGGCCGCACCGTTTGGGTCGGTCAGACCACCCGCAGCAACCCGGACGCACTGACCCAATTGCAGGCCGCGATCGGGCCGCACGGCTACACCGTCAAAGCGCAAGCCGTGCACGGCTGCCTGCACCTCAAGTCCGCGGTGACGGCACTGGACGACGAGACCGTGCTCCTCTGTCCGCAGCGCGTCGACCCCGGCGCCTTCGCCCACCGGCGCGTGATCGAAGTCGCGCCGGGCGAATCCGACGGCGCCAACGTCGTGCGCGTCGGCGACACATTGCTCGCCGCTGCGGCCTTCGAACACACCCACGACCGGCTGCGCGAGGCGGGCTACCCTGTCGTCACCGTGGCGCTCGACGAACTGGCCAAGGCCGAGGGCGCCGTCAGCTGCTGCAGTCTCCTCTTTCGAGACCGCTGAGATGCACATCACCGGAAAACACGTCGCGCTGACCGGCGGCGGCAACGGCATCGGCGCCGCCCTGGCGCGGCGCCTCGCCGCCGACGGCGCCCGCGTCAGCCTCGCCGACCGCGACCACGCTGCCGCGCAACGCGTCGCCGCCGAGCTCGACGGGCAGGGCTTCGTCTGCGACGTCGGCGACGAAACCCAACTGCGGCAATTCATCGCCGACGCCGAAGCCGTCAATGGCCCGATCGACTGTTTCTGCTCCAACGCGGGGCTGGCGGTTGGCGAGGGCGAGCACGCGGCGTCGGCGAGCAACGCCACCTGGGACACGCTGTGGCGTGTGCACGTCATGGCCCACGTCTGGGCCGCGCGCGCGCTGCTGCCCGCAATGCTGGCGCGTGGCGACGGCTACTTTGTCAACATCGCCTCCGCCGCGGGCGTGCTCAGCCAGATCGGCGACGCCGCCTACTCCACCACCAAACACGCTGCAGTCGGCTTCGCCGAATCGCTCGCGATCTCGCACGGCGACCAGGGCATCGGTGTCTCGGTTGTGTGCCCGCAGTACGTCGCGACCCCGTTGCTCGGCTACGACGACGGCCCGCCCGCCGACGCCGGCGCCAACCTGCTCAGCCCCGAGGCCGTCGCCGATCACATCAGCACCGCCATCGCCGAACGGCGCTTCATGGTGCTGACCCACCCGGATGTCGCGGGCTTCATGCAGGCCAAGGCCCACGACCCCGACCGCTGGATCGGTGGCATGCGCAAGCTCAGGCGCAACGTGATCGGCACACTCGGCGAGCTCGATCTGGCCACGATGCACAAACTCATTTAAGCGATTCGGTAAAGGCGCCTTATCGGTTGACGTGTCGCGCTGGCGGGGGCGAGCCCGCTCCCGACCGGCAGACCTCTGCGCAACAACACCGCGTGACGCAGGGCAATCCACTGCACTTGCAGGCAGAGTGAGGCGACAAAACCACACGCACGAAACCACGCAAATGTGTGCGTCTCTGATGATCCCTTGGTGCAACACACAGGCGCGCTGGCCCGACGTAACCCGTCGCGCTGTTACGCAGATGAAACAAATGGACTGCACCGAGCTGACTCAAATTGATCAGAGACAAACGAATTAACACGAACGGTGGTTGACGCGTAGCACCAGAAAGCAACACTGGCAGTCGAATGTGAAGGACCACAACCTATGACTGTTCAGTCCGTGTCTCGCCGTCTGTGCTGCGCCCCGGCGCTTGCCGCACTCCTCCTGACCGGCTTCAACGCCGCAACCGCCTCGGACCTCACCGTGGGCGAAGTCGACGCCCTGATCGACAAGCCCGGCGGCGAATGGCTCGAGGGCGAACACTACGACCCGCTAAAGGGCGTGTTCACCATCAACCACGTGGACATGCGCATCCCCGGCAACGGGCCCGACCTTGTGGTGGTACGCGACCACCGCGACATCCTCACGCCCCGGTTTGTCGCTCCCGGCACCACCAAAAACTTTTGCGACCAAGGCTCGGGCAAGGACTACGTGGCCAACCCCTTGGACAACGTGCCGGGAGACCGCTACCCCGTCTTCGACGTGTACGGGAAGAAAATCCATTTCTTTCCGCTGGGCGGCTCGGTCAATTTGTTCCCAAACGACGCAGTGCTCGGCAGCACCGACAACTGGTACGCCGCCTGCGACAGCGGCAGGATAAAAGTCAAATCACCCAATGGACTGACATACGAGTTTGGACACGGCATTGGCCCCACGAGTTATTTCTACGGCCGGGCGACGAAGGTAACCGACACACATGGAAACTGGATCGCTTACAACTGGCAACAGGTCACCTACAACGACTCGCTCGACCGAATTCACCTCGCGAGCATCACCGCGAGCGACGGCAGAGCTGTCGGTTTCGACTATGGCACGTTCAACGGCGTGTTGTGGCGCTACAGAGAAATAGCCAACACCAACCCGAGGCGTGTCCTTGTTGACTACACCCCCACGACGTCAAAATTCACCAACGTTGACGGTACGTATTGGCAATACACCACGGCGCAAAACGGCATGTTAAGCCGCTACCGCTCTCCGACAGGCTTGACAATCGACTACACCAACACCACAGCACCGGGCTCCGACTACCTCGGAAACCTCCTTAGCTCCGACCCGGCCTACAGTAACGGCGTCTATCGGTATCACAACAGCCGAACAGTGACAGCTTCGCTCAACCACTCAGGAACGTGGCATTTCGCGCGCAGTGCCAATGACACCAACAACACCGTGACCCGCACCATCACGTCACCCAGTTCAAGGACTGAGATCACAACCTACCGGTCGCACTTCCCAGAGGGCTACCGAAACCACAGTGGCTACACCGCCGCTGCCGCACGTGCTGCGGCCGTCAAGCGGGGCAAGACCAAACGAGTAGTGCGGTGGTCCACAGCCTCCGCGGCCGGGAACAGAGAGGTGACTGACTACACTTGGTCTGAAGTTGGCGCCCATGGCACCGCGTTCAGACAAGGCGTCGACATCGCGCGCGGTGGCTACCGGGAATCCATCCCAAGTGGCGTAACCCAGGTCAGAACGACACGGATCGAATCGGGCACATCTCTCGCATTCAACCGCTACCTGGATGAACACGACAGCTACGGCAACCCAGGCCGCATTCGAGAGACGTCCCCACGGAGTGGGACCCGAACACTTTCAATCGAATATGACAATACCGGCATAGGTTCGCCGATCTGGTTTATCGGCCGTTGGTCATCCAAAACCCTCGACGGCTTTGGCGGTACAACACGCTCCTTCCACAGCTCGCATGGCAGGGTTCACGAGGTATCGCAAGGCGGCAGGACGACGACCACAACATACGACCCCTACGGCAACCCGTACCAAATCGTCGACCCAGACGGAAAGTCCACCTTTCTGGAGAACTACGTTCGCGGCGTCCCCACCAGGGAAACCAACCGAAACGGCGCTGTCAAGACGCGTTCGGTAAACGACGACGGCACGCTGCAATACGAAAGTGTATGGGGTAACACGTCTGCTCGCTGGCGGTATGAATACGACAACCGCAAGCGAGTCAATAAGGTCACCTCGCCCCAATCCGGTCGTGCGATCACCAACACCGTGTGGGTTATCGACGGCGCCAACAAGGCTGTTTCCAGAACCGACACCCGCGGCAGCAACACGACGACAACCGTGTACAACAGCCTCTTGCAGCCGACCCGGGAAACCGTGGCCTTTCCAGCCGCAGGCGGCAGCACCTCGATCACCAACACCTGGTCCTATGACGGCGAAGGCCGTGCCACTCAGCACACCCTGAGCCAGCAGTCTGGCACCTCGGGCAGTCTCTCTGCGGTGAGCGAGCAGTATCAGTATGACGGGTTTGGTCGTCACACCTTCGTCGACCGGACGTCGCAAACGGGGGGCACCGACCGCACCCAGTACCTCTACCACGCGGAGTCCAACCAACTGGCGGTGACCGTTATCGACCCGCTCGGCAAATCGACAAAAACGCTGACTGACGCGTACGGCCACCCTGGCAGCGGCTGGACCACCAAAATCGTGCGCCCCTTGTCCCAGACACTCATCGGCCGCGACAAGGCCGGGCGGATGGACTCGTTGACACAGGGCGATTTCACCCGACGCTACACCTACTTCCCGGAAGGCGACACCTACGAGGGCTTGCTGCGAACCGAGGTCCACCCAGAAACCGGCACGACCACATACACCTACCACCTCGATGGACAACTGAAAACGCGCCGAGTCGGCAATCAAACAACCACCTACAGCTACACCAACGAAAACCAGCTCAGCGCGGAAAACTTCGACGGCACAAACACCGACCGCACCTTCAGCTACCACCCGACAGGTACCCTGCAGCGCGCCACGGTCACAGGCGGCGCGTCGACTACCTACACCTACGATCTCGAGGACCAACTGACGCGCGAAACGCTGACTGTCGACGGCAGAAATTATGTTCTCCAGTACGGCCGCGACAGCCTCGGCAACCTGAGCTCCCTCACCTACCCCAGCGGCGTGAACTACGCCTTCTCACCCGACGGGCTGGGGCGGCCCTCACGCATTGCTGGCGGGGGTAAAACCCTAGCCTCCGGGTTGCGGTACTGGCCAAACGGCCAACTCAACACCGGCAGCCTGGGCGCCATGTCAGTCTCGCAAACGCTGACACGCAACCACTTGCCTGATGTGCTGCATACACGCCGTTCAAGTGGGTCGGGGCCCTTTGCTCGCCACGACTACGGCTACGACGCCGCGAGGAACGTCAGTCAGATCGACATCACCGGCGATGCGACGCAAAACCTGCGCATGGCCTACGACAACCAGCACCGACTCACCCGCGTCACCGGCGGCCCCTACGGCACCTACGAGTATGCTTACGACGCGGTGGACAACATCGACTGGGTGAGGGTCAATGGCACGACCTCAAACTACAACTACAACACCGACAATGAGATCACATCGATCTCAGGCGGCCCGCTCGCCCGAAGCAGCTTTAGCCACGATCCCCGTGGAAACATCACCTGGAACGGCAAGCTAAACGCGAGCTACAACAGCGCCAATCAAATCACCCAAACCACGACAACCGGCGCATCGGCCACGACCACAAGCTACCGCTACGACGGCCACGGTCGGCGGGTACGCACGTCCAACGGCACCCACCACGTGTACAACGTCTACGGCGCCGACGGCGTCCTCAGACACCGCTCGGACCCGACCAACGACGTCCACAGCGACTACCACTACGCGGGCGGCAAGCTGGTCGCGCGTTGGGACCGCTCCGCGTCTGCGCCCGCTGACCCAGGCACAGGGGGTGGAGACACTGGCGGCGGCAATTCCGGCGGCGGCGACTCAGGCAGCGGCAGTACGGGCGGCAATGACGGGGGCGGCGGCACAAGTGGCTTTACCCAAGGCGCCGACGGCACGCTCGTCATGGAGGCCGAATCGGCTACCGCCATCGCCGG
>JBCCUP010000120.1 GCA_039196715.1 Pseudomonadota bacterium | reverse complement strand
GGCTACTACGACTACCTGCACATGGATTTTGGCCGGCCGACGCTGCTCGTGCTCACGGCCGGTGGGGCGTCGGTGCTGATCACGCCGACGATGGAGCTCGACATGGCGAACGCGTCGGCCCACGTGGACCGCATCGCGGCCTGGAACGACGGGGAGGGCAACGAGTGGCGCACTGAGCTGCCCGCCCTGCTCTCGGGGGCCGGCACCGTCGGCCTCGAGCCAGACGCCATGCCGCCAGTGGTCGCGCGCGCCATTGGTTCGCTCGTCACCCGCCCCGTCGACATCACGCCAATTCTCGCCGAACAGCGGATGGTGAAGTCGGCTGAAGAGATTCAGCTCGCGCGGCACGCAGGTGACGTGGCCAACGCGATGATGGCGGCCGGGCGCGACGCGATCGGCGCGGGCGTCGCGGAATTCGAAGTGGCACTCGCGACCAGCGCGGCTGGCACCCGCACGGCAGCGACGTTGCTCGCAGCGCACTACGACGACGGCTGCATGTCGCCGAATACCCACTTTCTGCAGATCATGGCGTCGGGCAACGAGATCACCAAACCGCACCACCGCGCCTCGACGCGCGTGATGCAACACGGCGAGCCGGTGTTCCTCTGTTTCTGCGGCATGACCAATTTCCACCGCTTCAAGCTCGGCTTCGACCGCACCTTCTGGATCGGCGACATCACCGACCCGCTGCAGGAACGCCTGTACCGTGTTGCGCTCGAGAGCCAGCGCGCGGCGCTCGACGCGTTGCGGCCTGGTGTCACCGCCGAGTCGGTGCACGCCGCCTACGCCGAGGTGATTCAGTCAGCCGGATTCGACTACCCGTTCCGCTGCGGCCGCGCGACGGGCTACAGCTTCCTCGAAAAACCGCAGCTCGTGACCGGTGACACCACGGTGATTCAGCCTGGCATGGTGCTGGCTGTGGACGGCTCGGTGAGCCAGTCCGGGGTGTTCCGCGCCCAGGTTGGCGACAGCGTGGTGGTCACCGCCGACGGCTGGGCGCCACTCACGTCGTTTTCAAACGCGCTCGAGGACGTGGTGTTGGCCTAATCGGTTAAACGACTCTGTCGCGATTGAGCGGCGTTCTACCCAACAGGATCGACACCGCAAGACGCTACAAGGACGACAGAACCCGATTGACCAGGGCCTCGATTTCGCTGGGACCGTCCGGTTCGCAGTACCGTGCTGCCATCACGTCCGAGATCACGGCATTCAACACCTCGTGGGTAATGAAGTACTGCCTGCCCGCCTCGGGTTGTGCAACCGTCTGGTACCGGCCACTCGCCAAACCCAGAACCGCGTCAAACGACATCAGCGGGCCCAGCGCACTAATTTCGTTCCGTAGCGACCCCAGCGACGGATAGGCTTGGGCGTCAGTTGTGAAGTGCGACAACACAGGCCCCTCATCCAGGCCTGGAGCCATCAAGTGTGCTGTTAAACCCACGTTGGTGAAGCAGCCATCCAGAATGGGGGCCTGCACCACGTCCATGCCCTTGTACTGCGGCAAGGGCCCCATGTGCACATTGATCACACCACCCGGAAAGTGCGACAGCATGGCCTGACGAATCAAGCCACCGCCAGTGAACAACGCGGTGTGGGCAGCTCCGGATGCCAGGCCTGCAGGGGGTTCAACCAAAGTTGTCACCTCGAAGACCGGCACGTTCAGCTGCTTTGCAAAGTCCCGGACATCATTGAAACCGGGTGACAGTGCAGTGAACACGGACTTGAGCGACACCGCACTCTCGGCAGCGTTCTCATCCGCGCGCAGGACGAACTTGCGCCACACTTTTCGCAGCAAACGCGTGCCATCGCGGCTGAACTCTTGCCGGAAACGAGAAAAATCAAGCTTGCGCAAGATGACCCCCGCGAGCGGCACGTCGAATCGCCGGCACAACTCCATCAACACAAGCGTGTTCATGCTCTTGTGCATTGGGCAGATGATGACCACGGGCTTTGTCACGGTCGACTCAGTTCGCCACACAGCACGCGGTGGTGAGAACGGCGTGCCGAGTGCCGGCGATGCAATCTCAACCACGGGCATATTGAGCAAGCGTTCCCGCAGTGCGCGGGTTTCCGCCTGGACACGATCACGCTGGGCCTCACTGCGCAGTGCGTCCGCAGCAAAGAGGGCGCTGTTCAGCGCCGCCGCATCCGGTCGGTCTATCCCTTCACCGGAGAGACACATTGCGTCAATGATCCACTCGAGGTGCGCCGCACTCTCGGCGCCAAAACGCTCACCCGCGTCTCGTGTGAGGTGACGACCGTACAGCCCAGCGTAACGGCGCAGTTTCTCGCGCCACGCCAATCCGTGATCGCTCTGAGCGTGCATTTCACGCGAGAGGGTTGCCCGCTCGTCGGCGGTGAGCCGCGCGAGCCGAGACGGTGGCAACGCTGCGCTCACAAGGCGATCCGTCCGTGTGCAACTCGGCCATCAATACCCGAAAGTGCCTCACCGAAGAACACAAAATCGTCACGTGTTTGGGGGCCTGCCGCAAACGCAATGACACCGGACTTAAAATACGGCATCGGCCAGCGGTCCTTCGGATACCGTGCGACTTCGACCCAATTGATCAAGTCCTCCGAGTAATGCAAGTGCGAGCAGTTGCTCTTAACCCCTTCTCCAACTTCAACTGTGGTTTGCAACACCGCAGAACCGTCCTCGAAACGCTTGCTGAACCACACCGGCCCTTCAAACCCTCTCATTTCTTGGAGTTCACCGCTGGCGCGGTCGAAAACCTGCAAACACGATGTCTGCAACTCCGAATCCATCGCCCAGACGATTTTGTCTGGATCGAAGAACATGCTGACCGGACGCCAACGTTGCTCCCCATTACCGTGTCGAACAACCTCGTTGAATGCGCTGTCGCGCACTTCGAAGACATAGCACTCCCCGGAGAAATCCCCGGTGGGAATCCAAAGGCTGTCGCTGTGGGGGTCGGTGTAGATTCCGTGGATGTGGCGAATGGCACCGGCTTCAAACTCGTGCACGACACTCCACGAGCGACCGTCGTCGCTTGACTGCCACACCGGCACGGCATCGCGCTCGGGGTTGACGCCATATTCGCCAAGCACGATGTGTTCTGATGTCACAGCGATTCCGCAGTGCAGTACATTTCGGCACTGTTTGAGTCTGCCGACCTCGCGCAGCTGCTCGGTGTTCAAGTCGAAGAAGTAAATCAGACCTCGGTACAAGACCACGATGCCGTCGCGCGCGTGATTGAACACCGCGTTCGACTTGTCCAGGCGCAGCAGCCGACGGCTCAAGCGCACTCGGCGGGCGAGGCCGTACTTCATGTGAAGTGGCACGGTGAATCGGTACGTCCGTCCCTGCAGCTCAGCACGGAACACGTTACCCGTACTTGCAATCAGGTCGCCTGTCGAGCTGTCGTAGTAGTGTGCTATCTCATCGACTGCGTAGCGGGTTACTTCGAGCTGCGGCGCGCTCGGCATAGGGAGGGTCCTCATAACGTCGATTGCTGCCCTGTGCAATGCACTCTGGGTCAGCCCAGTATAGTGCGCGTGCGTCGGCACCCGATCGAGGTTCCACGCATCAAACCTCACTGGTATGCGTGGTGTAACGACCGCCTATCTCGACTCTTGACGAGTGTCAAAGTACCGTCGGCTTCGCCAACTGGACAGTGCAGACAACAGAGGATTTTCGTTCTCGCCAGAGGAGCGACAAAGACGACATGATCGGGCTGGCTCCACTTCACCAAGGTGGTTTGAGGGTCAGCTCGGCATAGTTGATCGTATGCGAACTTTTAGGCTTTTCAATGCCGGCGAATCAGGCACTCACTGAGTCTGAACGGATGTGCAGGTCTCACAAGGTTGGGACACAGCCGCCGCTACACACGTATCACCGCACCCGAAAGCACCATGAACCAGACCGCCACGGCCAACGTACCGGTATTTGACACCCTGGCAAGCCACCGGCTCGCCGATGTGATCGCGCAACTCGAAAGCGTCCTGCTCGGCAAGCGCGAGCAGGTGACGCTCGCCCTTGCCTGCCTGCTCGGCCGTGGCCATCTGTTGATCGAGGACGTGCCGGGTGTTGGCAAGACGACACTCGCGCACGCGCTCAGTGCGACCCTCGGGCTCGACTGGACGCGGGTGCAGTTCACCAGCGACCTGCTGCCGGCCGACGTGGTCGGGGTATCGATTCTCGATTCGCGAGACAACAGCTTCGTGTTCCAGCGCGGGCCGGTGTTCACATCCATTCTGCTCGCCGACGAAATCAACCGGGCCCCACCGCGCGCGCAGAGCGCGTTGCTCGAGGCCATGGAGGAACGGCAGGTCACGGTCGACGGTGTGACACACCCGCTCGACGAGGCGTTCTTTGTCATCGCGACGCAGAACCCGACCGACCAGCTCGGCGCCTACCCGTTGCCGGAATCGCAGCTCGACCGTTTTCTGGTCGGCATCGAGATCGGCTACCCGGACGCCACCACCGAACGGAAACTGCTCGAGCTCGGCGACCGTCGGCAGCAGGCGACCCAACTCGACACACTGCTCGACGCCGAGAGCCTGGCGGGCCTTCGCACCCGGTGCGAGGACGTCCACGTGAGCGGCCCGGTGATCGACTACATCCAGGCCCTGATCCACGCCACGCGAACCCTCGGCACCGGCCTCAGCCCGCGCGCCGGCCTCAACCTTGTGCGCCTGTGCCGGGCCTATGCCGTGATCGCCCAGCGCGACCACGTGATGCCCGAAGACGTGCGCGCGGTGTTTCCCGCCCTGGCGGGACACCGCCTGACCGGTCAGGTCAAGAGCGGGCACGCGGTCGCGACCGGGCTGCTGGACCAGGTGGCGATGCCATGACCGCCTCGCCCGAGCGTACGAGAGCGGCCCGCTAGGTCGGCGACCCAACCATGTCCGCGAACACCCTCGCCCACGCCGTCAGCCCGCGTGTCGAGCAGCGCCTGTTCCGCACGCGGCCCGAGGACGCGCTGCCACACACCGCGACGCACCACCGCGTGTACATCGTGCCGAGCCGGCGCGGGGTGGCCTTTCTGTTCGCGCTGCTGCTGATGCTGATTGCCTCGGTGAACTACGCCCTGTCGCTCGGCTACGCGCTGAGCTTCCTGCTGACCGGGTTGTTCGCCGCGAGCCTCTTGCACACCTACAAGAACCTCGCCGGTCTCGAGGTGCATGCGATCGACGCCGAGAGCGGCTTCTGTGGTGACGCCGTTGCCTTTCGCTTTGCACTCCACAACAGCGCGTCGGACACGCGCCACGGCATCTGCGTCCGGACCCCGCACGGGATCACACCGATGACCGCCATTGCCGCTGGCGAGACCGCCACCGCGACCCTGTCGATACCTGCCCGCAGTCGGGGCCGTGTGCGACTCGGCCGGATGACCTTGCAAAGCAACTGGCCCGTCGGTCTCTGGACCTGCTGGAGCTACCTGCACGTGCCCGCCGAGGCAGTGGTGTACCCGCAACCCGAAGCCGACGCCCCGCCGCTGCCCTCGACGCAGACCGAGGAGAGCGGCGACACCCGCGTTGCGTCACTGGACGGCGAGATCGCGGGCGTCCGGGACTACCGACCAGGCGACCCGCTCAGCGCGATTGCCTGGAAGAGCGCGGCCAAGGGTGCAGGCTTGCACGTGCGCACGTTCGAGAGCAGCCAGAGCCCAGCCACGGTCGAGCTGAGCCTGCACGCCACGGGTCACGCCCACCTCGAGGACCAACTCGCCCGCCTGACTGCCTGGGTGGAACGCGCCCACGTGAGCCACACCGAGTTCTCCCTCGAGCTGCCGGGCGAGCACCACGCACGCGACCGAGGCGAGCACCACCGATTGCAGGTCTTGCAAACTCTGGCCCTCTACGGGTTGCCCGAATGAGCACGGCAGCCCGGGGGTGGCGGCGCGTGATACCGCGGATCGGCCGCAGCCCGACCGCGCCCGCGGCCGACAGCCGCACGTTGATCGCGCTGGCGACGGTGCTGTTTCTCGTGCAGTTCCCGCATGTCTTTCACTTGCCGGTCTGGGTGAGTGGGGTGGGCGGAGCGCTGGTGGGCCTCCGACTTTGGCTGCACCGCGAACCCCACCGCCGCGCCTTGCGTTTGCTGTTGTCGCCGATCACGGTCACACTGATCGCTGCAACGTCGGCGCTGTTGTTGCGCTTCGACTACGGCTACTCATTGGGCCGGGACCCGAGCGTCGCGTTCCTCTTCGTGCTGGTTGCCGCCAAGTTCGCGGAAATCCGGCGAACGAGCGACGCCACCTTGCTGTTGTGCCTGTCGGGTTTCCTGCTGCTTACGCAGTACTTCTACTCGCAGACCATCCTCGCCGCCCTCTTCAGCCTGCCGGCGGTGGTCGCCATCGCCTTCGCGCTGTCGATCCTGCGCGATTCGACCAACCCGGCGAGCAACGGCGCGCAACTGCGCTTTGTCGCCAAACTGCTGGTGCAGGGCTTGCCACTCGCGGCCCTGCTCTTTTTCGTGTTCCCGCGCTTGCCCGGTCCGCTCTGGTCGCTGCCCGAGGACGCGATGGCCACCACCGGCCTCTCGGACTCGATGTCACCCGGCAGTATCGGCTCGCTGTCACAGTCCAACGACGTTGCCTTCCGCGTGGAGTTCGACGACGCGCCGCCCGCGCCGCACCGGCTCTACTGGCGTGGTCCGGTATTGACGGAGTTCGATGGACGAAACTGGACCGTGGCCGAGGAGATCCCGGAATCGAGCCCGCAACGGCCGGCCAACGCCGGCACGCGCACCGACTACACCGTGATGCTGCAACCGCACCGGCAGCGGTGGCTGTTCGCGCTGGACGCCGCGGCGTCGGTGCCAACGGCGGACACCGGAGCCACACCCGATCAGAACGGCGCACCGATCGCGCGCCCGCTCGGGCGCTACTTTGCCGACGGTCAACTGATTGCCAACACCAACGTGTCCCAGGTGCTCCGGTACCGACAGTCGTCGGTGTTGCGTGACACGCTCGTGCCGTCCCGGCCACCTCGACCCAGCACGCTGCACCTGCCGGGCAAAAACCCCGAGGCCATCGCCTTCGCCGCTGCCCTGCGCAGCCGTACATCGAGTGAGCACGACTACGCGCGGCACGTGCTCGAGCACTTTCACCGCGACACCTTCCGCTACACGCTGCAACCCCAGGTGCTCGGGGACGCGCCGGTCGACGAGTTCCTGTTCAAGACCAAGGCCGGTTTTTGTGAGCACTACGCCGCCGCCTTCGTGGTGCTGATGCGAGCCGCCGACATTCCGGCACGCGTGGTCACCGGCTACCAGGGCGGGGAGATGAACGGCGACTACATGATCGTTCGCCAGGCCGACGCGCACGCCTGGGCCGAGGCGTTCATCGACGGCGCCTGGCAGCGCTTCGACCCGACCGGCTTTGTTTCGCCATCGCGCGTGGAACAGGGCATTTCGGCTGCCTTGCCAACCGAATCCGCCCTACCCGGGTTGGCCCGGTTGCAGTCGGGTTGGCTGCGCAGCGCGCAGCTGCAGTGGGATGCACTCAACCACCAGTGGCAGCGGCTGGTCGTCAATTTCGACAACAACAGCCAGAAGAAACTCTGGGACAAGCTCGGCTTCCTGAACCCATCGCTGTTGCACATCGTGCTGTTCGTCATCGGCGCGAGCCTGCTGTGGGCGCTGTTCATCCTCGGCATCCCGCACCGACGCCACGCGCACCTGTCACCGGACGAGCAACTCTGGCAGCGCGCGTGTCGGATCCTCGCCAACCACCGCCTGCCGCGACAGCGCAACGAATCGGCATCGGAGTACCTGCACCGTGCGGCGCAACGGTGGCCATCGCAGCGTTTGCGGCTCCGCGAACTCGACGCGGCCTTCACCACACTCCGGTTCCGCCGCACCGAGGATGCACACGCAACGGGTGTCAGGGCGCGCGTCCAGCGCGAGCTCGCGCACCTCGCGTTCGGCATTGCCCTGACACGGTTCAGCCGCCGCCAGGCAGCGCAAGTCGCGTCCACGGAGAGCCGCGTCACAGCGAGCACGTGACAGACTCACGAACGGATACGGACATTCCCTGGCTGCGGCGCACGGCCTCACCCGTGGGAGCTGCATCGTCGCGAAGCGACATGCAGCGAATGCCGTGGTGACAGAGAGATCGCATTCGCCGACGCTCACTTCGTGAGGCGGCGGCTCCCACAAGGCATGAGACATCCCGAAGCTATGGAGAAACGCCGAGCTCGTGGGAGCTGCATCATCGCAACGCGATATACAGCGAATCTTTCGACGACCGACACACCGCATTCGCCGACGCTCACTTCGTGAGGCGGCGGCTCCCACAAGGCATGGGGCATCCCGAAGCTATGGAGAAACGCCGAGCTCGTGGGAGCT
>JBCCUP010000119.1 GCA_039196715.1 Pseudomonadota bacterium | reverse complement strand
CCACGATCACCGGCGACACGTTCGCCAGCCACATCAACCCGAACAGTTTCCAGAACAACCGACTCATGCGTTTCACTCCGCGAGCAGCAGGTAGCCCACCCGCGTGATCGACTGAATTCGAGACCGACCATCAGCGTGCGTGCCCATCTTGCGGCGCAACTTGCTGACATGCACGTCGATGCTTCGGTCGTATTGCTCGAGCGTGCGCCCGAGCGCCGCGAGCGAGAGCTCCTCTTTGGACACCGCCTTGCCAACCCGGAACGCCAACGCCTCGAGCAAGCCGTATTCGGACGCCGTGAGTTTCAGCGGTGTGCCGTTCAGCAACGCCATGCGCTTGCGCGGTTCGATCGTGAGATCGCCTGCGTACAGTACGGCCTGATCGGGATTCGACGCAGCCGATACCCGTTTGAGGATCGCCCGAATGCGCGCGGCCAGTTCACGCGCCGAGCAGGGCTTCGGCACGTAGTCATCGGCGCCGAGCTCGAGCCCGACAATGCGGTCCGCGTCGTCGCCGCGTGCGGTCAGCATCAGAACGGGGATGTCGGTGAACTTTCGAATCGCGGTGAGCGCTTCGATACCCGACATGCCCGGCAACATCACGTCGAGCACCACGATGTCAAAACTGCCCGTGCGCAGGACGCTCGTGGCGGATTCGGCGTCGCCACAACACTCCACGGAGAAGCCGTCCTGTTGCAGGTAGTCGCGCAGCAAGCCAATCAGGTCGGCGTCGTCGTCGACCAACAGCACTCGGGTTGAGTAACTCACTACCGGCAACAAAGTCCCCTCGTCACGCGCTTCTCTCACCGTATAGCGTATTCCAGGCGCGTGCCACCGGGCCACGGTACGAACCCGATCCTGACTCAAATTTGCGGCCCTTTACATTCCTTAACACGGCACAACAAACCGCAAACTCTGCAGGGAAACAATTACCCGTTGAAATCAACGCGAGACGAAATCGTGGCCGCCAACTTGCCCGGTGTCCCCTGGCACCGAGTCCCCGTTGCCACCGGGGGCAAGGTGCGCCCTGCCGGGTGCGACCGAGGTACACACGGATTGGATTGCAAATTCACAGGAGATCGAAAATGGTTCATTCAATCGGCGGCATCGCGCACATGCTGCCCAGCTTTCACGGGGCGCAAGCCCACCGGCCGTCAGAAGCAGACATGTCGGCACGCTTCGAAGCGGTCTTCGGCGGAGAGGCGCTGGCGGGCGTGCAAAACGCCGACGGCTCGCTGAACATCGAGAGCGTCCGTGGCTTCATGCAAGACCAGGGCATCACGGGGCCGGACCAGTTGGCGTCGGTGGCCGGCTTCAGCCCCGGAGGCATGGGGGAGTTCGACAGCGCGGCGGCACTCGACCGCTTCTCGTCGCATTTCGGTGACGACGCTGCGGCGTCGATTTCGAATGCCGACGGGAGTATCGACTTCGCCAAGATGAGCGAGTTTGTGCAGTCACTCGTGCAGGACGGGTTTTCTCAACCGTTCCAGTCGGTTGCCGGCGTCAACAGCAGCGCCATCACCGACCGGATTGTCGGTCAGTTCGGTGAAGATGCCCTGGCCGAGGTCACCGACGCCGAGGGCAATATCGATCCCGCCAGGGTCACGGACTTCATGATGGAGAAAGTGCAGTCCGGCGAGATCAGCCCGCCCTTTGGTAGGGCGGCCTTCAGTGGGATCGGGATGGGTGATACTGGCGCCTTCGACGCCTTCATGCCAGGTGGAGATGCGGAGGCATCCGAACTCTTCGACATCCTGCTCGGCACCCTGAACCCGGACGACTCGGTCGAGGACACCCTCTTCTCGCTCTACGCCTGATCACACATTGAGGATAGGATCAGTGCTGTATTATCTGCAGCACTGACTTCAACGCACCAGCGACCCGACTGGTGTCACATGACCTCGGCAACCCGGGCTTGCAAGGCACGCCAGCGGTCGCACCGCGCGGCATCGCGCGCGTCGTAGGCGTCCAGGGCCGACTCCAGGCTCTCGTCGTAGGCCGCGTCGCGGTCTTCGCCCACCGCCGTGAGCCGTTGCGTGTACCACGCCGTGATACCGCCGGGCGGCGGAGTGCCGTCAAAGCGCGGAAAGGCGGGGTCCCCACCCGCCCGGTCGAGCCAATTCGCCGCCAGTGCCGGGTCGATAGCGAGGGCACGCGCCACCCCAACGACGTCCGCCGCGCCGCGACCGACCGCATCGACTGCCTGCGCACGCGTCTTGAAACCGCCTGTGACCATCAAGGGGATCTGCGTCCGCGCGCGGGCACGCAGCGCAAAGTCGACGTAGTAAGGCCCGCTGCCCGTCGCGTCGGAGCTGGAGGCCGCGCCGGGGAAATAGGTGCCACCACTCACATCGATGAGGTCGAGTGTGGTGCCGTCGAGCATGCCGACCACCTCGAGGGACTCCGCCTCGGTCAGGCCGCCCTCCAGCAGGTCACTCGAATTGAGGCGCAAGCCGACCGGAAAGGCGGTCCCGACCGCGTCGCGCACCGCAGCGACGGTGTCTAGCACGATGCGTGCGCGCCCTTCGATGCTGCCGCCGTAGCCGTCCGTGCGTCGGTTGAAGAGCGGTGACAGAAACTGGCTGAACAGAAAGCCGTGGCCAGCGTGCAGGTGCACCCCACTGAAGCCCAGAGCCTTTGCGGTGCGCGCGGCGTCGGCAAACTGCTGGGGCAGCCGCTCGACCTCGGCCGTGCTCAAGGCCCGGCACCGCAAACCGTCGAGGTCGAGCGCCGACGGGCCCGCCGGCGCGCTGATCGGCGGGTGCGCCAGCGCCCCGGCGTGGCCCAACTGCGGCCAGAGGTGGGCGCCTCCGACCCGGGCACGGCGGGCCAATTCACGCAACTTCGCGGTGTCACTGCCGGGCCAAAGCGCGAGGTTGCCGGGCTTTTCGGGGTAGCGCGCGTCGACCTGCACCTCACCGATAAAGGACACCGCAACGCCACCTTCGGCCCAGCGCTCGTACAAGCGCAGCTGCGCGGCGGTCGGGTCTCCCTGACCGTCCCCGAGCGAGTCCGACATCGCCGATTTCGCAATGCGGTTTTTCAACACCGCACCGCAGGGCAGTTCGAGTGGCGTGCCGAGCACGGTGGGGTCGGAAGACTCGGTCATGGTGCCCAAGTGCCTCGTGCAGTGTCCGGTGACCCGGAGTGGATGTGCGCCTGGATCACCGACCTCAACCCCGCGTCGAGGTCGCTCGCAACCAACGCCGGCCCCGCGCTGTGGGCCGCCTGGCCGTGCAACCAGACAGCGGCACTCGCGGCCTCGAAGGCCGGCATGCCCTGGGTCAGGAGGCCGGCGATGACACCGGCGAGCACGTCGCCGCTGCCGGCGGTCGCGAGCCAGGGGGGTGCGGTGTCATTGACCGAGAGCGCGCCGCTTGGCGAGGCGACCACCGTGTCCGGCCCTTTCAACACCACCGTGGCACCGCTCCGCACGGCGGCGGACCGGGCCCGGTCGAGTTTCGACGGCGCGTCGACGAGATCCGGAAACAGCCGGGCAAATTCGCCGTCGTGCGGCGTGAGCACGACGGGCGTGTCTGCGCGGGTGACCGCGTCGAGGAGCGTATTCGCTTCGTCTGCAAAGGCGACCAGTGCACCGGCATCGAGCACCGTCGGCCGGCCGCGCGCGAGCACCGCCAGCACGGTGCCGCGCGTCGCCACATCGGGCGGCAAGCCGAAGCCGAGGGCAACACCGGTGAAACGCGTGTCGGCCAGTAAGGCGTCCAGAGCGGTTGCGCCCTCGCATTCTGCAACCATGACGGTCGTGAGGTGGCTGGCGTGGGCCGCAACCGCCTCGTTCGGACTCGCCAAGGTGACCAGCCCCGCGCCGACGCGCAGCGCGGCGGTCGCCGCGAGCCGGGCTGCGCCGCCGAAGCGCAGCGGCCCGGACACCACGACACAATGACCGCGGTGGTATTTGTGGCCGTCCAGCGCCGGCACCGGGTAGGTGTCGCGCCAGAGCGCGGGCGCGTTGCCGTGGGCAGCGACGCCGCTCGCGGCAAGCATCGCGTCCTCGATGCCGATCTGCGCGAGCACCCGTTCACCGCAGTGCGCCCGCCCCGGCATCAGAAGATGTGCGGGTTTGAAGCGAAAGAAGGTCACCGTGGTGTGGGCGCGGATCGCTGTGCCGAGCACCTGTCCGCTCAAGCCGTCGATGCCGCTCGGGAGATCCACTGCCACCACCGGCGTATGGCTTGCGTTGATGGCGTCAATGGCGGCCGCGATGTTGCGCTGCGCGCCCTTGGGTACGGTGCCGACCGGCGCTGTCACGCCGCCCGGGGACAGGATCGGGCGGTTCAGACCGGCACCAAAGACCGCGTCGACGATGACATCGGCCGCGGCGTAGTCCGCCGGGCCGTCGAGCACCAACGCGGTATCCATCGCATCGAAGGCGAGCCTGGCGTCCCCGACAAGCCGGGACACCTCGCCGAGCAGCTCGACCGACACCTCGAGCCCCGCTTCCGACAACAGCCGCGCCACCACGAAACCGTCGCCACCGTTGTTGCCGATACCGCAGACCACCACCACCCTGACGGCGCCGGGAAACGCTCGCTGTACCGCGCCGGCAACCGCGGTCCCGGCGTGCTCCATGAGCGTGATGCCGGGTGTACCGGCGTCGATCGCAGCCCGATCGGCCAGGTGCATCTGGGCGGGAGTCAAGAGTTCATGCATCGACGTTCTCGGGCGGGTACATGCGGTCTCGCAACCGACGGCGAGTTCACCGCAACCGAACAACCCAAACCATAACCCAATTCCGATCAGTCGTGACCGCACCAGGCTGGCGCGCACCCGAGAGGGATGTTGTTCTCCCCCGTGACCTCTTACACTGATCGCCTCACTCACACGCTGCAACCTGGCACACAGGGACCCCACCCATGCTCGATGACACGGCACTGCTGACCCGTTTTCGTGAGATCGTGGGGCCAAAGCACGTTCTGACAGGTGACAAGCGCACAGCGCGCTTTCGCAAGGGCTACCGCTCCGGCGAGGGCGACGCGCTCGCGGTGGTGCGCCCCGGCAGCCTCCTTGAGCAGTGGTATATATTGCAAGCCTGTGTCGATGCCGACAAGATCATCATCCTGCAGGCCGCGAACACCGGGCTCACTGAAGGCTCGACCCCGAATGGGCGCTACGATCGCGACGTCGTGCTGATCAACACCAACCGCATGGACGCGATCCAGGTGCTCGACGGCGGCCGCCAGATCCTGAGTTTCCCGGGTGCGACGTTGTTTGCCCTCGAAACGCTGCTGAAGCCGCTCAAACGCCAACCTCACTCGGTCATCGGCTCCTCTTGCATCGGTGCGTCTATCGTCGGCGGCGTCTGCAACAACTCGGGCGGCGCGCTGGTCGAACGGGGTCCCTCATTTACCGAGCTCTCGCTCTACGCACGCATCAACGAAGCCGGCACCCTCGAGCTCGTGAACCACCTCGGCATCGCGCTGGGTGACACCCCGGAGGCCATCCTCGACAACCTCGAACACCAGCGCTATCAAGCCGACGACGTCCAAACCGGGAATGCCATGGCGTCCGACACCGAATACGCCGCACGCGTGCGCGACGTCGACGCGGACTCCCCATCACGCTTCAACGCCAACCCGGAGCGCTTGCACGAGAGCGCGGGTTGTGCAGGCAAGCTCGCGGTGTTTGCGGTGCGCCTGGACACCTACCCGCTGAACCAGCGCGAGCAGGTGTTCTACCTCGGCACCAACGACCCGGACGACCTGACTGCGCTCCGACGCGACATCCTCCAGTCCTTCAAGACCTTGCCGGTCAGCGCCGAATACATGCACCGGGAGGCCTTTGACGTCTCGGACCGCTACGGCAAAGACACGGTCATCTTGATTGACAAGCTCGGCACCGAATGGTTGCCCAAGCTTTTTGCCGTCAAGGGCGCGGTCGACGCGCGCCTGAACGCACTGCCCCTGCTCCCACGCAACCTCAGCGACCGTGTGATGCAGGGCCTGGCCCGACTCTGGCCGGATATCCTGCCAAAACGCCTGCGCGAATGGCGCGACCGGTTCGAACACCACCTGATCCTCAAGGTGCACGACGACGGTATCGAGGAAGCGCAGCACCACCTTGACCGCTTCTTTGCCGAACGCGCCGGGGGTTTCTTTGCCTGCTCACCGCGCGAAGCCACAATCGCCGGACTGCACCGCTTCGCCGCGGCGGGCGCGGCTGTGCGCTACCAGGCCATTCACGCCGCGGATGTGGAGGACATCCTCCCGCTCGACATCGCACTCAAGCGCAACGACCGCCAGTGGCAAGAGCAACTGCCCGAGGAGATCAACCGCCACCTGGTGCACCGTCTCTACTACGGCCACTTCCTGTGCCACGTGCTGCACCAGGATTACATCGTCAAGAAAGGGGTCGACGTCGCCGACCTGAAAGCGCGCATGCTCGCCATTCTCGACCAGCGCGGCGCCGAGTACCCGGCCGAGCACAACGTCGGCCACCTCTACACCGCAAAGCCTGCCCTGGCCGACTTCTACCGCCGGATCGACCCGACCAATTCGCTCAACCCGGGCATCGGCAAACAGTCTAAGCGCAAGCACTACGCCTGAGGGACGGTGCCGAGGTACCGATCAACTCATGGCATCGCGGCTCAGAAGATCAAGGTAGGCACCCTCCACCAGTGCGTCGAGAGGGATGCCCAGCGCTGTGCGGATACGCTCGGCTTCCGCTACGCCTTCGCCAACCTCGTCCGATTCGGCAAGCACCACCTCCAATTCCATGAAGTCGCCGAGTCCGTCGACGCGATCGAGGTGCACGCGCGTCCGGCCTACCCTGTATGAGGTGCGCTGCTTGCGTACGCGTCCACCGTATCCCACTGCGCGGCGCAGCGCCGCGTCTGCGCAATCCGGATCGGCTTGCGGCGCAACTAGGTAGAAGCTGCCCTCGGGTTCTGCCGTGTCATCTCGCTCGTAGTAGATCAGTTCGGCACTGCCATCGGCGAAACGACGCAACTTCAGTCAACCCGTGGCGCTCCGGTAAAAGGTGTTGTCCTACTCGATCACCGTGGGTCGGCGGTCGGTCAGGCCGAGCGGTACACCGAAAAGGGCATTGTCGTTGACGGCGCTGAACTCGACGCCGACCTTGTCATGCTCGCGACCGGCTACAGTTCGATGAACGGCTGGGCCGCCGAACTCATCTCCCAGGAGGTCGCCGACAAGGTCGGCAAATGCTGGGGGCTCGGCTCCGGCACCACCCAGGACCCGGGCCCCTGGGAGGGCGAGCTGCGCAACATGTGGAAACCGACCCACCAGGACGCGCTTTGGTTCCACGGCGGCAACCTGCACCAGTCGCGACACTACTCGCCCTACGTCGCCCTGCAACTCAAGGCGCGCATGGAAGGCATCGAGACGCCGGTGTACGGCTTGCAGCCGGTCCACCACACAAGCTGAGCTGACCGCCGCAGAAAATCCGCCCCGGATCTGGCCCGGGGCGGCTTCTTGTCGTGTGGTGAACGCTTAGCGCAACGGTGTCACCGTCACCCGGATCACGGCGCCGTTGAGGTCGGCACTCTTGCCGCGACCGGCGAGGCCACCTACGGTGCCGGCCTCCGGTGTGCCCACGTTCGGGCCGGACTGGCGCGGCGCCTGGTTGATGCCCACACCGGGTTCCTCGTCGAGCTCGGTGCCCGACTCCCAGAGTGCGATCTGGCCGCTGACGTCCGCCTGCAGCGGCGTGCCGGTGTCGGAGAACAGGCTCACGCTGTCGTCCTCGTCGGTCGGCGTGTAGAACCAGTCGTTCGACTGCACGAACATGGTCACGAAGGCGAGCTTGTCACCCGGCGAGGCGTCGAAAGTGAAGCTGTAGGCACCACCCGGACCAATCGGGCCCGGTGCACCGGCGGCAACCGGGGTGTTGAAGATCACGCTGCCCGGCACATCGGTCGGGAAGTTTGCCGGGTTGCCGTCTTCGGCCACCTGTTCGAGCCCGGTGCTCGCGGGGTTGCGTGGCTGAAGCAAGGGGCTGAACCCCTCTCGGTGGATCAGGTAGGCGCCCGGTGACAGCGGCACGGCCACGGTACCGCCAGAGGTGTTCAACGTACCGCTGTCGGACACGTTCTCGATGCTGACGTCGAACTGTGTCGAGCCGATCTGCCCCCGCAGCTCACCACC
Organism: Pseudomonadota bacterium; assembly: GCA_039196715.1. Taxonomy (NCBI): domain Bacteria; kingdom Pseudomonadati; phylum Pseudomonadota; species Pseudomonadota bacterium. Next base: position 1,318 of record JBCCUP010000119.1, on the reverse strand, counting down.
CGGGTTGGCTGGCGTGTGGACGTTGTAGTAGAGCCCGCTGGTCGTCAGCGCAGCAATGCCATCCGCGTCGAGGGTCTGCCCCGCGGGCGAGCGCCAGATACCGGCCGTGCCGCTGTCCTGCTCGAGGCCGAACAGCACGCCGCCGTTGGCGCCGCGCGCCGCCTGGTGAACATGGGCCAGGGTTGCATCATCCACACCGGTGGTGCGGAGCACGGCGCGCACGGCGCCCGATGTGCGGTTCAAGGTGAGGTAGCCGGTGCCTGTGGCCGTGGTCGTGACCGGCGGCACCTCCTGCTCACCTGCGAGCGTGGTGCGGAAGAGCTCTACATTGCTCGGCAGAATCTGGCCGCGGATCTCCCCGGCCGGGTTCGCCGCCGTGTGCACGTTGATGTAGAGGCCACCTTCGTTCAGGGCGGCAACTGCTGCAGCGTCAAGCACAGTGGCGTCCGGAATCGTCCAGACCGACCCGTCGCTGTTGCCCTCGAGGCCAACCACGACCCCACCGGTCTCGCCAGCGAAACCGGTGTGGATGTGCACCATGCTGGCCTGGCCGGTCAAGTCACTCACGGTCACCGTGCCGTTGATGGTGCCGCCAAGCGTGTCGATGTTGAGCGACGCGCGGCCGTCCGCGTTCGCGACGCTCACCAACGGTACCGACTGCAACGAAGAGAGGTCGACCACGAAGGGCGTGGTGGTCGGGTCGTTGTCGTCGCTGCACGCGAACAGTGCCAGCGATGCGACGAGCACCGCAGCCGGTCTCAGCAACGCGCGCTGGGAAGAAAGAGCAAAAAATGTCATGGGGAGTTTCCTGAAAAGTACGGATGTACGCGGGCTACAACACGGCGTCGATCGCGAATATTCAGGTGGACATAACGTGTAGGGGTTTGCGCGGATAACGGGAACTTCGTATCCGTGACTGTGTCCGGCGGCTTCAATATGGGTGTTCAGGAATGCGTGGGACTGGACACCAATACACGCTTTATATGCAGCTAAGGCACTGCGTAAAACGAGCAAATACAAAGAGGCAGCCCTATCAGTGGGAGCGGCTGCTTCGTGTAGCGAACATCCGCGAATGGGTTCTTCACTCTCGGAACCCTGAGCATCGAAATTCGTCCGGTGTTCCTGACGGAACGACCGAACTCCCACAGGGCCTGTGGGGCTCTCGACTGTGCGAGCGGCTGCTTCGCGCAGCGGGCAACCGCGAAGAGGGGTATCGAGGTTGCTATCACGACGCCGCATTCGCCCGGTGTTCCTGACGGAACGACCGCGCTCCCACAGGGTTTGTGGCATCCCTGACTGTGGGAGCGGCTGCTTCGTG
>JBCCUP010000118.1 GCA_039196715.1 Pseudomonadota bacterium | reverse complement strand
TTGCAATATCGACCCCAACGTGGGTAATGTGCATAACGGACTTCCTCCTCATCGTTTCGTTTCAATGGGTTACGTGTAAACACCATTGTGGTGCCCAGACACCGTCAGTCGAAAGGGTGGGGAGGAGTCCATCCCATTGCCATCCTTGGCGCAGCCAAGATGGGGCGATTGGCGTGTGTCCAGTTTCAGCACTCCTTCGCCGTGTCTCGCTATGCGAGGACACGGCTCCCCCAAAAGATGTGTGGCCTCGGCAGCCTGATGCGGCCCCGATCCCCGTGGGAGCGCCATCCTTGGCGCAGCCAAGATGGGGCGAACGGGTGCGGCGGCCGGGGAGACACCGCATTCGCCGCGTCTCGCCTCGCCTGCGGCGCGTCGAGGACTCGGCTCCCACGGGGTGTGTGGCTCGGACTGGGGCTGAGAGTGGCCTTGATCACTGTGGGAGCGTCATCCTTGGCGCAGCCAAGAGGGCGCGAAGGGCGTCGGTGGCAGGGGAGACACCGCATTCGCCGCGTCTCGCCTCGCCTTCGGCGCGTCGAGGACTCGGCTCCCACGGGGTCATGTGGCCGGTTTCGGGGTTTGTGGGAGCGCCATCCTTGGCGTAGCCAAGATGGGGCGATTGGCGTGTGTCCAGTTTCAGCATCCCTTCGCCGTGTCTCGCTGTGCGAGGACACGGTTCCCACGCGTTTTGGGGCTCGCATGTGGCTCGCACTGGTGCTGAGAGCTGCCCCGATTCCCTGTGGGAGTGTCATCCTTGGCGTAGCCAAGATGGGGCGAATGGCTTCAGTGGCAGGGGAAGCATCGCATTCGCCGCGTCTCGCCTCGCCTTCGGCGCAGCGAGGACTCGGCTCCCACGGGGTGTGTGGCGCTAAGACGGTGCTATCCCGGCTCGGCGGTTTCCTGGCGGGCGGTCGTGGCTGTGCTTGCCGGTGCCTCGGGCCGCGGCGGGATACGGGTGATCTTTGCGCCTAGCGCGTTCAGGCGCTCGTCGATGCGCTCGTAGCCGCGCTCGATCTGCTGGGCGTTCTCGATGGTGCTGGTGCCCTCGGCGCACATGGCCGCGATCAGCATGGCCATGCCGGCGCGGATATCCGGGCTTTGCACGCGCGCGCCGCGCAGTTGCGACGGCCCGGCGATGATCGCGCGGTGCGGGTCACAGAGGACGATGCGCGCGCCCATCGCGATGAGCTTGTCGACGAAGAACATGCGGCTCTCGAACATCTTCTCGAAGAAGAGCACCACGCCGTCGCATTGGGTCGCGGTAACCAGCGCGATCGACATGGTGTCGGCCGGGAACGCGGGCCAGGGTTGGTCTTCGATCTTCGGGATGTGGCCGCCGATGTCGGGCTCGATCTTGAGTGTCTGGTTGGCCGGCACGACGAGGTCGTTGCCGTCGATCTCGCAGACGACGCCGAGCCGCTCGAAGTTCATCAGCGTGGCGCGCAGGTGTTCAACGCCGGCGTTGGTGATGCGGATGTGCGAACGGGTCACCGCCGCAAGGCCGATCAGCGAGCCAACCTCGATGTGGTCCGGTCCGATCCGGTGCGTGGTGCCGCGCAGCGGCCGACCGCCGTGGATCGTCAGCGTGTTGGTGCCGATGCCCTCGATCGACGCACCCATCGCAACGAGAAAGTGCGCGAGGTCCTGCACGTGTGGCTCTGAGGCGCAGTTGCGCAGCACGGTGGTGCCGCTTGCCGCGACGGCGGCGCAGAGGGCGTTTTCGGTGCCGGTGACCGAGGGCTCGTCGAGGAACACGTCCTTGCCGACGAGCTGCGTCGCGCGAAAGCGGTACTGCGCGCCGATGTCGATGTCGGCGCCGAGCTCGCCGAGCGCGAGAAAGTGGGTGTCGAGCCGGCGGCGGCCGATGACATCACCACCGGGCGGCGGCAGGGCGATTTCACCGCAACGCGCGAGCAACGGACCCACCAGCAGTATGGATGCGCGCACGCGCTCGCACAGCTCGGGGTCGAGCGCCGCCGGGCGCAGCTCGGGCGCGGTGATTTCGAGCGTGTTGTGGTCGAGCCAGGCGGTCCGGGCGCCGACCGATTCGATCAGTTCGACCAGCACCTCGATGTCGCGGATGTGGGGCACGTTCTCGAGTCGAACGGTCTCTTCGCACAGGAGTGCCGCGGCGATGATCGGCAGGGCTGCGTTCTTGTTGCCGCTCGGTTCGATGTCGCCGGACAGCCGGAAGCCGCCTTCGACGATGTAGTGCACCCGCTGGTGGGTGGGCACGAGCGCGTTGTCGCCCATCTGTCGCTCCTGTTTGGAGCGCGTATGGTACAACGCGCGCCCCGTGCCGTGCCTGAAAACTGGCGCCGGGACGCGCTCGTGGGCCCGGCCTTACGGTGCTGTCACGGTGGGCACGGCGAGGGTGTACCCGCATTGGTGCGCCTGTACCAAAAGGGCGTCGCGCCGGGCGGCCGAGCCGGTCGAGCCGTAGAGCAACTCGAGGTGGCGGCGGGTGAAGCCGAAGTAGCCGAAGGTGCCCTGTATCCAGGCGGTCTCGAGGGCGTTGCGGTAGCCGGCGTCGGCCATCTCGTCCGAGCGGGCCCCGGCCGGGATCAGCAGCACGCCGGTGCGCGGCCGCTGCAGCGATTGCTCGCGGTCGTCGAGTTGGTCGTAGGCCCAGCCCCAGCTCCAGACCCGGTCGACCCAGCCCTTGGTCATCGACGGCATGCCCCACCAGTAGAGCGAGAACACCAGGCACACGGCGTCGGCGCGGGCAATCCGCGCCTGCTCACGCTGGACGTCGACGGGGGTGCCGGCGTCACCGTCCGCGTCGACGTCGGCCATCGTCCAGCGCGGGTCGAAGCCCTCGGCGTGCAGGTCGGCGAGTTCGGCCGTGTGGCCGGCCTCGCGTGCGCCGTCGATGAAGCGCTGGGCGGCGGCCGCGGTGAAGGACGCGGGGTTCGGGTGGTCGAGAACGGTCAGGACGTGCATGCGGGTGATCAGCTCCGTGGTTGGCTGGGTGCCGACACTACCGGCTCAAGTGCACTTGAGATCAAGTGCGCGCGTTGTCACCGGCTTCGGTTGCGGCCGCCGTCAAGCTGAACACGCACTGCGTCTTGCTTTCTGTGAAGCCGAGCGCCGCGTAAAACCGGTGTGTCGCGCTGCGGTCGGCGCGGCAGCGCACGCGCACGGTGCCGCCGGCCTCGGCGTGCGCGTGCGCAACCAGCGCGGCACCGACGCCGCAGCGGCGGTGGGCCGGGTCGACCACCAGGCCGCCGATCTCGTGAAACGGCGGCGACGCCACCCGGCGGGCTAGAAACACGTGGATCCAGCCGACGACCTGTCCATCGTGTTCGGCGAGGTGGACGCGGTGGTCGGGCGCCGCCAGCACACCGGCCAGTGTCGCCCGGGCCTCGGCCTCGCTCAGCGCGCGGTAGCCGAGGTGCTTCGAGACCGCGTTGAGGGCGGCCGCATCGGCCTCGGTTGCGTCTCTGATGTGCAACATCGTTGCGTGCTCCAGCGGCGGTGTGCGCCGATTGTACGCGCGACGGCTGGCCGCTGGGTTTTGATGCGCTGGGCCGGTGCGGGCACACCGGCAGCGTAAACCGGGGTATCCGAGTGTCAGTCGCGCTCTGCTTTTAATACAGGCACGGCACAGTCCGGCGAGTGAGTTCTCGGGCCGTTGCCGGGCCGGCTCAGTCCTTCAGCGTGCTGGCGTGGCGAGCAAGCTTGTCGAGCAGGGTGTCGAGGGTGGCCCGCTCGGCGCGGGTAAGCGGTGCGAACACCTGTTGCTGGCGCGCCAACAGCACGGCGGCGATGCGGTCGTGTAGCGCGCGGCCACTCGCCGTGATGCTGAGCTTGGCCTGGCGACCGTCGTCCGGGTCGGGCGCGCGTTCGATGTAGCCGACCGCCAGCATGCGGTGCACCGCGCGCGAGATCGAGTTGCGCGGACGGCGGGTCATCTTGGCGACGTCGCGTGCGCTCAGCACCGGGTAGTGGGCCAAGCACAACAGCAACAGGTACTCGGCGCGGATGAGGCCGAAGTCGCGTTTGATGGTGTCGTAGCCCGGGACGAGGATGGCGTTGGTGATGTAGGAGATGCGGTAGGCGTCGCGGAACTCCACGGCGTCGAATATTGCTTTGAGGTCGGGTTCCGCAGGGGCGTCGGGCGGCATGGTGGGCTCGGGTGTGGCCAAACGGCTTGCGCCGGTCGGCGTTCGGGGGCAGTATTGTTCCAAATGGAACATGTTCGGGGTCCAGCGTCAACCGACACTGTGGCTCCACCGTCTGGATCAACCGCCACCAGAGGACACCGCCATGACACCGGACCAGATTCTGAGCCACCCGGCGCGGGTGCTCACGCAACAACAGCGCGAAGACTATTTCACCCACGGTTTTGTCGGTGTACAGGACCTCGTTCCGGCCGACGCGCTCGCCGAGCTGCAGGCGGTGACGCAGGCTTTTGTCGAGCAGAGCAAGGCCGTGAGCGAATCGGGTGACCGCTTCGACATCGGGCCGGGCCACAGCCCAGACAACCCGGTGTTGCGCCGGCTCAATAGCCCCGACACCGCGAGCGAGGCCTACTGGCGGTTCTCCACCGGCCTCATGGCCGACGTCGCCGCCGACCTCGTCGGACCGAACGTCGTTTTTCACCACTCGAAGCTCAACTTCAAGTGGTTCGACAAGTCCGACACCGTGAAGTGGCACCAGGACATCCAGTTCTTCCCGCACACCAACTACAACGTGCTGACCATCGGCTGCTACCTCGCCGACACCACGATGGAGAACGGCCCGCTGGCCGCACTGCGTGGCTCGCACAACGAGCCGCTGTACAACCAGTACGACGCGGACGGCAACTGGACCGGCATGCTCTCGGACGAAGACGCCGCCGGGGTCGACATGGACCGCGTTGACTACCTGACTGGCAACGCCGGCAGCATCACGATCCACAACGCGCGCACCTTGCACTACTCGCCGTCGTCGCGCAGCCCGATCCCGCGGCCGCTGCTGCTCAACTGCTACACCTCGGCCGACGCCAAGCCCTACACGCCGCACCCGTCGCCGACGGTCAACACCTACAAGGTGGTGCGTGGCGAGCCGGTACACTGGGCCGAACACGACCCGCGCCCCTGCCAAATTCCGCCGGATTGGTCGGGCGGCTACAGCTCGATCTACGCGGCCCAGAGCGGCGAAGACGACCGCGCTGCCATGTGACCGCATCGACACCCGAGAAAAGACCATGACCACCGAATCGACGACCATGCCGCTGACCGTGCGCATGCGCCGCTCGCCCTTTTTCGCGCGCGCCCATGCCGCGGGAGCGCAGGGCTATATCGTCTACAACCACATGCTCCTCGCCAAGGGGTTTCGGACGCCGGAGGCCGATTACCGTCACCTCAAGCGCGGCGTGCAGCTCTGGGACGTGGGCTGCGAACGACAGATCGAGATTGCCGGCCCGGACGCCGCGCGCCTGGTGCAGCTGTCGACGCCGCGCGACATTCGCCGCATGGCAGACGACCAGTGCTACTACATCCCGACCGTCGACGGCGACGGGCACATGACCAACGACCCGGTGCTGGTGAAGGTCGACACCGATCGCTACTGGGTCTCGATCGCCGACAGCGACCAGATCCTGTTCTACAAGGGTGTCGCGGCCGCGTTGAACCTGAACGTGCGGGTGTTCGAGCCCACGGTGTCGCCGCTTGGCATCCAGGGGCCGAACGCCGACGCGCTGGTCGAGCGGGTGTTCGGCGCCGATGCGGTGTCGGTCGGGTTCTTCCGGCACAAACGGGTTGACGTCGACGGCACGCCGATGATCCTTGCGCGCTCGGGATACTCGCTGCAAGGCGGCTTCGAGTTGTATTTCGAGGGTGAGGAGGGCAGTGCGCTCTGGGACCGCTTGATGGACGCGGGCGCCGACCTCGACGTGCACGCAGGCTCGCCGGTGCAGGCCGAACGCATCGAGGGCGGTCTGCTCTCGTACCTGAGCGACATCACCCCCGACATGACGCCCTTTGAAGCCGGCCTCGGCCGCTTCTGCCACATCGACACCGACACTGGGTGCCTCGGCCTCGCCGCGCTGCGCGCGAAGCGCGAGCCCACCCGGCAAGTGCGCCCGCTGCGCATCGACGGGCCGCCCGTTCCGCCGATGGGCACCTTCTGGCCGATCACCACGCCGGCCGGCGAGCCCGCGGGCCGGGTGTCCTCCTGCGCCTGGAGCTGGAGCTTCGAGCAGAACGTCGCCATCGCCCTGGTCGACCGCGCCCACTGGGACGCGGGCACGGCATTGCACGTGGTAACACCGGACGGCGAGCGGTCCGCCGAGGTGCTCGCACGCTTTCCGGGCCGAGGTTGAGAAGTTGGGGGTGTCAGCCGTGACGCTGGAGCTCTGCGGCGACGTCGGCCAGCCGCTTGTCTCTCGTCCAGAGGGCCGTGCCTGGCGTCAACAACAGCGACGCGAGCAGGTGACAGTCAACGAAGCCGATGCCGCGACCGAACAGCTGACGTTGCTCGATGACGGTGAGCACCTCGTCGTCTTGCGCCACCGTCACACCGGGCAGAGCGCGCAACAGCGTGAGTATCGCGACCCGATGGGCGAGCGAGCCCAGGGCGAGTTCGCCAATGATGTGCGGGTGACAGACGACGCGGCCGTCGAGCAACGCCGTCACCAGCGCGGGATCGTTCCGGCGCAGGTGGTCGACCCACACCGAGGTGTCGACGAGCAGCATCGCGCGCGGCCTACCGTGCGCTGCGCCGCCGGGGAACCGGTTTCAGGTCTGGCTCGCTGCCGCCGAGGCGCGCAAGCCGCTTGGCGCTTTCACGTTGAATCAGGGCGTTCAAGGCTTCGCGCAGCAGCGCACTGCGTTCGTGGATGTCGGACAGGCGGCTGGCTTCGGCCACCAGCGCATCATCGAGTGTGACAGTGGTTCTCATGGGGTAGGCTTGCGGTGTGTGCATCTATTCTAGCATCTTTTGGTGATAAATATGGTGCATAGCCCGGTGCCATTGGGGTCCGCTGGCGGGCGGGGCGCTGCGGGTATCACGGTATTCCGTCAGGTTCGCCGTGGACACTGTTGTGCTGCGCGCCTGTGCAGGCTGCGGGTTCGCGCGCACGCCGACGTGTCACCCACGTGTCACACTCCCGGCTGTGCTGGCGATGCCGCGTGTTCACGCGTCAGCTGCCGGTCCTTTCAACCCTGAGTTTTTGGTCTCCGATGTCACACACGATCCAACCCCGCCGCAGCTTCATCTTCACCCCGGGCCTCAAGCCGGCGATGTTTCCCAAAGCGCTTGCCTCCGGGGCCGACATTGTCTGTGTCGAGCTTGAAGACGGCATCGCACCCAAAGACAAGGCCGCCGCGCGTGCCAACGCGCTGGCGCTGTTTGCCGAGCCGCAGGCCGACGACGGCGTCGAGCGGGTGGTGCGCATCAACTCGCTGCGCGAGCGCTTCGGCATCGAGGACGTCAACGCCATCCTCGCCACCGAGACGCCGCCGCCGTCACTGATGATGCCTAAGGTGCGCACGCCCGACGAAGTAGTGCAGCTGGACCGCCTGCTCGACGAGGCCGGGCACACCACCCGCCTGCAGGTGATCATCGAGACCAACGCCGGGCTCGAGTGCGCCTTCGACATCGCCCAGGCCAGCCCGCGCATCGACGCGCTGTTGTTCGGCGGGGTGGACATGGCGGCAGAGCTGCGCTGTGAGAATGCCTGGGGGCCTTTGCTGTACGCACGCTCGCGCGTGGTGCACGCCGCGGCCAATGCGGGTATCGACGTGATCGACGTGCCCTGGCTCGACCTCGACGACCCGGACGGCATGGTCGAGGCGGCCGAGCAGGCGCGCGCGCTCGGGTTCTCGGGCAAGGGCGCGGTGCACCCGAAACAGATAGCGTCACTGAATGCGGTGTTCACCCCAACGCAAGAGACGATTGCACGCGCGCGGCGTATCATCGCGGAGTTCGAAGCGGCGGACACCGGTCTCGTGGTGATTGACGGTAAACTCATCGAGAAACCGGTGTTGCGCGAGATGCACCGCATCGTCGCGATCGCCGAGCGCACCGGGCACTGACCGCCCACGTACGCCACGCGGCGGCTCGGGTCGCCCCACCGCACCGCAGACGCCCGACCGGCGCCAAGCGGAGCGCACTGACAGAGGACACTGCTCGAATGGAATGCTGCGGACCGGGCTACGCAAGCCCAGCGGAGGCGATGAAAGCGCCGGCCGAGAAGCTGCTGTACACCATCGCCATCTACACCGGCACGGGAATCCAGAAACCGGACTACCTCTGCACCATCGACGCCGACCCCGAGAGCGACACCTACTCGCAGGTGATCTCACGCCTCGAGATGCCAGGCATCGGCGACGAGCTGCACCACATGGGCTGGAACGCGTGCTCGTCGTGTTTCGACGACCCGAGCATGCAGCGGCGCTACCTGATCGTGCCGGGCGTGCGTTCGAGCAAACTGCACATCGTCGATTGTGCGACCGACCCGCGCAACCCGACCCTGCACAAGGTGATCGACGGGAAGGAGATTAAGTCCAAGACCAACCTCTCGGCGCCGCACACGATCCACTGCCTCGGCTCCGAAATCATCATCTCGATGCTCGGCGACGCGAAAGGCAACGCGCCGGGCGGCTACCTGCACCTCAACAAGGACTTCGAGATCGTCGGCCGCTGGGAAAACAGCATGGGCGACATCAAGTTCGGCTACGACTTCTGGTACCAGCCGCGCCACAACGTGATGGTGAGTTCCGAGTGGGCCGCGCCTAACACCTTCATGCCGGGCTTCGACCTCGAGGAAGTCGGCCACCTGAAGTACGGCCGCGAAATCCACCTCTGGGACTTCGAGAAGAAGGAACCCAAGCAGACCTTCTACCTCGGCGAAGACGGCCTGATCCCACTCGAAGTGCGCTTCCACCACGACCCCGACAGCAGCCACGGCTTCGTCGGCGCCGCGCTCAGCGCCAACATCATCCACTGGTGGAAAGACGACGCCGGCGAGTGGCAGTGGGAAAAGATCATCGACGTCGAGAACGAGCCGCACCCCGAGTGGCCGATCCCGGTGCCGGGCGTGATCTCGGTGATCCTGCTGTCGATGGACGACCGCTTCCTCTACTTCTGCAACTGGCTGCACGGCGACATCCGCCAATACGACATCTCCGACCCGCACAAACCCGTGCTGACCGGGCAGGTGTGGATGGGCGGGCTGCTCGGCAAGGCGCCGGAGGTGAACGGTGTGCGGGTGACCGGCGGGCCGCAGATGATTCAGCTCTCGCTCGACGGCAAGCGGCTGTACGTCACCACCAGCCTGTTCTCGACCTGGGACAACCAGTTCTACCCCGAGATCCGCACCAACGGCGGCTGCATGCTGAGGGTCAACTGCGACACCGAGAACGGCGGCATGGCCATCGACCCGGACTTCGTCGTCGACTTCGGCAAGGAACCCAACGGCCCCTCGCGCTGCCACGAAACCCGCTACCCCGGTGGGGACTGCACCAGCGA
>JBCCUP010000117.1 GCA_039196715.1 Pseudomonadota bacterium | reverse complement strand
TCGAATATTTGGCGAGGATGGGACAGGTGGATACGCTGCATTTTGGCTTGTTAGGGACAGTGAAGACGTCTTAGAGCAACCAATTGTTTTCCTAGGCTCAGAAGGCGCGAGAGGGGTCGTGGCATGCTCCTTTAATGATTACCTTTGGCTGCTTGCCGTCGGAGTCGGTCCAATGGAAGCAGTGGAGTACGGACCCTCCCCAACTAAAGTGGGCGATAAATTTGTAAGCTTTGCAAAACTGCACTCGGGGGCACCAGAGGTTTCTCCAGAGGAGGTAGTTCAGCGGGCCAACGAGGAGTTTCCAGATTTTCCGACTTGGATTGATAGTTTATGCAGGTAGAAGAATTTTTTTCGGAAATGCCGCCTAACAAGCGCATGCAGTCTGACCACCTCACGGCTACGCCGTTCGTTGGCGGCTGATGCGAGGCGTTAGACAGTCAATTAGAGGTTGTGTATGGCACCAAGTACTGCGGAATCGGCCCGGCATGTGCGCGATGGTGCGATAGATGCAATTTATGCGCTCGACGATGCATTGCGGGAGGCCTTGATAGGGCTAAGTGATAGTGAGCAGGAGAAGCTGAAGATAGAATTTGGGAAGATCATGGGTGAGTTGAGTCTGAATTTGATAAATCCTGTGCTTGAAGCATATCCGGAGTTAGTACTGGATAAAATCGAATGGGCGAATGTGGCTAAGACTCGTGCACAATCGCGATAAAATGCTGTCTAACAAGAGCAGGCAGTATGCTCCCTATGGTCGCCGGAAACGCTTACCGCGCGCCCGCTGCTGCGAGCGTTAGTTGGCGTCATGGATGTAGGTTGGGAAGGAGTAGTATTAATCTGTCTCGGCTTTATTTGGCCAGCCGCATTTGTGGTTGTCTGCAAATTTATAGCTAGGAGAAGGGATGCAAGACTGAACGGTTTTCTAGCGCTTGCCACTAGCTACGCCGTTTACATTGGCGCTTCATATTCTCTAACAATTCCTCTTCGTGTTATGGGTGTAGAAAGATTTCTGGAGAGTACGGGTGAAACGTATGCGTATACGGTGCTTTTCGCTATGTTTAGCCTCGCAATAGTTATTTCCACAATTCTATTATTATTAATCTTTCGCAAGATGGAAAAACAAAATGCCACCTGACCAGTGCATTGAACCCGTTCTCTTCGGTGCCTTGACACTGCTACCGCAACGCGGCTTATTCCGGCGCAAAGAAGCGTGATGAGTGTAAGTATCGAGATCAACATCTGCGGAGACGTCAACCGCCAACGCACGATCGCTGAGCTTTCGGAATCCGATTCAGGTTTATTTATTGGGCTCGTATATTAAGATCCAGAGGGATAGAAGCAGGAGATCCCCGATCACCTCTTGTCTGAGGCTGTGCTTTCTGCTGCTCAACGGGCTCGGGTGAGACTCTTGGAGTACGTAAACCGTCTCGGCGAGAAAGCGCCCCGCGGCTTGACGATGGCGGGACTGTTTCTCTGGCCCATGGAAAAGACCGACGGCACGGCCATGGGCAGGACGATCAGGTAGGGCGTGCTTCTTCGTGGCACGCCGCCTGATGATGCAGCTAGCGAGAGGTAGGCCATGAAGAGTAAAGTGATCCTGTGCTATCTGATTTTCTTTGTTGTATATGTCAATACCGTTTCTGCATTTGAGCACGTAGAGGTCACTGATAGTGGTCTAGTAGGGGATTTTTACTATAAAGAAGGCGTGGTCGAGCAGCGCCCTATTATTATTTTCGGTGGGTCCGATGGCGGCAATTTCTTGCGCCGGAACGATCGATACCGGGGTGTCCTTGAGGATCTTGAAAAGGAAGAAAATAGAGGCTACGCAGTTCTTGCTTTGTCTTACTTTGATTACAGTGACGTTGGTGAGCTGCCTTCTATTCTGAAAGAAATCCCGCTGGAATATTTTAAGACCGCGATAGACTGGCTCGCCAAGCAGCCGGGAATTCATGGGGGTAGTGTCGCGATGTACGGGACAAGTCGGGGAGGCGAGTTAGCGCTCCTGCTGGCTAGCCATTTCACAGAAATCGATGTGGTGATCGCGGCGTCTCCCAGCGCCTATGTCTGGGGGCCCTATCATCGAGATCCATCTGTTCTGGACCACGAGATCAAAATAAATCCATGCGGCTCGGCTTGGACCTTTAGAGGTGAAGAAATACCGAGTATTTGCAGCGGTAGTCTGGCATCCTTCGACCCTTGGTATGGCATTATTGACGAGCCGAACTTTACAGAAAACGCTGTAATCCAGGTAGAAAAAATGTCCGCATCGACTTTGCTGCTGTCCGGCAAGTACGATGACGTATGGCCTTCAATGGAAATGTCTAATCGGATTATCAATCGCTTGAATCGGTTTCACTATCCCCACGCGCACAGGCATCTGGTCTATGCAGCAAGTCATGATGTATTTTGGGCGAGCTGGAAAGATGTTTTACTATTTTTAAAAGAACACTTCCCCGCTCAATCTGGTAAAGCAGCGCAAACAGGGTCATCCATGGAACGTCTTGTCACGCACGCCGCTGGTGATACCAAACGTTAGCTAAAAGTAGAGATGGTGCAAACGGTCGAAGACATCGTCCGCGAATCCAGCGTCAATCCCGAAGCGAAGCGTTGAAGGGTTCGGTGTCGCTGAGGCGAAGCATCGAGCGAGAAGTACAACGCGGAATACGCACACCAGAGCAATATGTGCTGTTGTAGAACTCTGTTGCAGCTGTTCCGCGATGGATCACAGCTCCGGAACGAGAATGCCAGCGAAAAATTGATCTGATACCCAATCCACGGACACAGAATCGGTGGCTGTTAGGTCAGGTCAGGTCAGGTCAGGTTGCGAGTAGTAAACCTAACCACATTCGGCTTGCTGCGCTGCGGTGCCAAGACTCCCGTGTAATGGTTTGGATAAACCGCGTGCTCAGCACGCCCTCAATCCGTCTGCGACGACTTCGCCCACAAGTTGATGTCTTCTTCGATGGCGTACTGATCGATTTCGGTGAGTTCGTTCGGCGTAAAGTCGAGCTTGCTAACCGCGCCGACGCAATCGACCACCTGCTCGGGCCGGGATGCGCCGATCAGCGCAGAGGTGATGCCGTTGTCGCGCAGCACCCAGGCGATGGCCATCTGTGCCAGGGTTTGGCCGCGACCGCGGGCGATTTCGTTCAGCGCGCGGATGTTGCCGAGGGCGCGTTCGTTGATGAAGCCGTCCAGCAGGGACTTGCCCTGGGTGGCGCGGCTGCCTTCAGGCACGGCGTCGAGGTACTTGTCGGTCAGCATGCCCTGCGCGAGCGGCGTGAAGGCAATCGAGCCCACGCCCAGCTCGGTGAGGGTGTCTTTCAGTCCGTCGCGTTCGACCCAGCGGTTGAGCATGTTGTAGGCCGGCTGGTGAATCAGGCAGGGCGTGCCGAGGTCGTTCAGGATCGCGACCGCCTGACGCGTGTGTTCGGAGTTGTAGCTGGAAATACCGACGTAGAGCGCGCGGCCCGAGCGCACGATGTGGTCGAGCGCGCCCATGGTCTCTTCGAGCGGGGTGTCGGGGTCGTGGCGGTGGGAATAGAAGATGTCGACGTAGTCGAGCCCCATGCGCTTGAGCGATTGGTCGCAGGACGCGATCAGGTACTTTCGGCTGCCCCACTCGCCGTAGGGCCCGGGCCACATGTCGTACCCCGCCTTGGAGGAGATGATCAGTTCGTCCCGGTGGCCGGCGAAATCGGTGCGCAGGATGTCGCCAAAGGCGAGCTCCGCGCTGCCCGGTGGCGGGCCGTAATTGTTGGCGAGATCGAAGTGTGTGATCCCGAGGTCGAATGCGGTCCGGCAGATCGCGCGCTTGGTGTCGTGCCGTGCGTCGTCGCCGAAGTTGTGCCAGAGGCCGAGGGACACAGCGGGCAGTTTCAGCCCCGAGCGACCGCAGTGGCGGTACGCCATGGTGTCGTAGCGTTGCGGGGAGGGCGTGTAGGTCATGGGATGAATCTCGGCGGACACTGCCCGGGTGTGTGCTGGCGACGGTGTGGTGCGTGCGGAGGTGCCGTGCGCTGTGCTCGGGTGTGCCGCGTGTCTCGGTGGCGGTGGTGGAAGTCTATCGTGGAACCGCGACTGTGGTTTGAGCCCGTCGGTGGCTTTCGGAATCCGTGGTGCGGGCTGGTGCGTTTCGTGTGATCAGCGGCAAGCGAAACACGGCGACACTGTCAACACGCGCCCTCATGGGATTCGTAATGTTATAATATAACACTTCTCTAAAGCGTGTCGGGACGCTGATGTGAATCAGGCAAAGGTGGCCATCGTGGGGGCGGGTCCGGCCGGCCTGGGCTGCGCCGTGCTGCTCAAGCAGATGGGCATTGCGAAGGACGATCTGGCGATTCTCGAGACGAACGTTGTGGGCAGCAGCTTCGAACGTTGGCCCAACGAGATGCGCATGATCACGCCCTCGTTTCCGAGTAACGGGTATCACCAGACCGACTTGAACGCGATCACGCCGGACACCTCACCGGCGTTCAGTTTGGGCAAAGAGCACCCCAGTGGCGCAGAGTATGCGGCGTACCTGCGCAGCGTTGCTGCCCACTACGAGCTGGGTGTTCGGGAACACACTCGTGTCGACCAGGTGACGCCGCAGGACGGAGACGGTTTTGTGCTCACCGACGGGTCGGGCAATGCACTGCATGCCCAGTACCTGATCTGGGCCGGCGGGGAGTTCGCTCGACCGCGCCTGACTGGGTTTTCCGGAAGTGAGCTGTGTCAGCACAACAGCCAGGTGGGTTCGTGGGATGACTGCCGTTCGGATCATTACGCCGTGATCGGGAGTTACGAGAGCGGGGTCGATGCCGCTTTCAATCTTGCGATTCGTGGCAAGCGGGTGACCTTGCTCGACGCCAACAGCGGGCGGCCTGACACGTTCGACCCGAGTCGGGTTCTGAGCCCCTACACGATGGAGCGGTTGGCATCCATGGCGAACATGGAGCTTGTCGAGCTGGAGCAGGGTTTCCGGGTCGACGCGGTCCGGGCCGTCGAGGGGGGCTATGACATCCGGTCAACCACAGGGAAAACGTGCCGCAGTGTGGGCGTGCCGATCAATTGCACCGGTTTCGAGGCGCACTTGGGGCCCGTTGCGGCGTTGTTTGAGACCGCAGAGGACGGGTCGCCACGGGTGAACAAGTACGATGAATCAACGCGTCACCGAAACCTGTTTCTGACCGGTTCCAGACTGGTGCACGGGAACGTCGTGCTGTGCTTCATTTACAAATTTCGCGGCCGCTTTGTTGCGCCCTGCAGCATCATCGCCGCCGAGCTGGAGCTCGATACAGCGATTCTCGACCACTACCAGCAAGCCGGTATGGTGCTGGACGATTTCAGCTGTTGCGAATCGCAACAGTGCTACTGCTAGTGGCTGGTCGAACCGGACTTGTCGCCGTGCTGACCGGTCTGATGGCGTCGGTGCCACGGACGTTGGGAGGCACGACAAGCCTTCTCGTTCTCGCGATAGCAACAGGTTCGCTGGTGGGCGGCGCGTCGCCAGGGCTTGCTCAGACTGCGACGCAGTGGATCGACCCGGTTTTGTTGGTTCTGATGTTCCTGCTGTTGTTCGAGCTGCCCTTGGGAGGCGTTCTCCGCGGGGCGACTAACGTGCGGTTCATCGCACTGGCGTGGACGCTCAATTTCCTCGTCATACCGTTTGTTGGCTTCGCTGTTGCCTCGCTGTTCCTGGGCGCGGAGCCGCTCTTTTTCTTGGGGTTGATGATCTACTTCGTCGCGCCCTGCACAGACTGGTACCTCGGCTTCACCCGGTTGGTTGGCGGCAATGTAGCGTTGGGTGCAGCCTTGCTTCCGATCAACATGGCGACGCAGCTGTTGCTGTTTCCGGTGTACATGACGGTGTTCGGCTCAGGAAACGTGCACCCTGTCGAGCTGACCGCGTTGGTTGAGTGGTTCTTTCAACCGCTTGCAGCGGCGATGGCAGCGCGACTGCTGCTGCACCGTATCGTCGATCGGCTGCTCCCAGTCTGCTCAGCCGCCATTCCGGCTGTGTTGGCGCTGTTGGTGGCGTTGATCTTTGCCGCGAACGTCGACTCCCTGCCCGCGCACCTGACCATCGTGCCGCAGGTGTTGCTCGCCGTGTTCTGTTTTTTCTCGGTCACCTTTGTGTTGTCCGAATGGGCAGCCAGAGTGGTTCGACTCGATTTCCCGGAACACAGCTTGCTGTCCTTCACGACCGGTGCGCGCAATGCACCCCTGATGTTGGGCTTGGCCACGGTCGCCTACCCGGATCAGCCGCTGATCTACACGGCCATCACGATTGGCATGTTGATCGAGTTTCCGCATTTGGCAGCCATGAAGTGGGTGTTCCTGAATCGGCGGAAACGCGGACCATCTCGTCGATCTGTTCAGCTTGAGTGGCAAAAGGGTCGGCCGTAGGTGCATTCGTCACCACCCGTCGGTACCATCGCCGGCAGAGTGGAATGTGGAGTGAAGTGGGTGACGTTCCGTGCCTCCGGTTGTAAGACAGCCTGTCTCTTCTGTGTCGGTGTTCAGTCCTCTTCCAGCGCCGGAACGAGGCCGGTGCGGTGACCGGTCGGTACAGGCTGCTGGGCTCACCGGACAGTGCCAACCTCGTGGTCCGCATGCTGCTGCACGAGCTGGACGCGCCCTTCGAGACGGTTTGGCTCGACCGCGCGAAGCGCGAGCACAAGCAGGCTGACTACCTCGCGTTGAACCCGCAGGGGCTGATCCCGGTGTTGGTCGACAACGGCCAGCCGATCTTCGAGACGGCGGCCATCCTGTTACACCTGTGCGACGCACACGCGGCCATGGCACCACCGTCCGGTGTTGCGCGAGCGCGCTTTCTGCAGTGGCTGGTCTACCTCTCCAACACGCTGCACGCGGACCTGCGCGCGTGTTTCAACGCCGACGACTACGTCGACGGCGCGGTGGCAGAGGCTGCGCTGCTGGACGGCATGCGCCGGCGTTTCACGGGGCACCTGCAGTTGATCGAGGCCGAACTCGCCTCGACCCCGGAGGGCCCCTGGTTTCTGGGCGACGCGTTGTCGGCGCTCGACGTCTATCTCGCGGCCCTGTGCCGGTGGTGGCAGTTGTACCCGTCGCCCTCGGCAACGGCGCAGATTGACGCGGAGACGCTCCCGCTCGTGCACCGCCTGCTCGAGGCGCTCGCGCAGCGGCCGTCCGTCGTGGCGGCGTGCGCCGAGGAACACATCGTTGCACCGTTCTTCATCAGCCCGGTGCTGCCCGATCTGCCGGTGGATCAGGTCACCGGCTGATGGCCTCGCTGCCAACCCGTGTTGAATTGACTGGAGTGTCCCGCATGTCCCACGCCTTGATCAGCCACATCACCTTGGGCACCAACGACTACGACACCGCGGCGGCGTTTTACGACGCCGTGATGCCGCTGCTCGGGTTCATTCGCGTGCCGAAACCGCCCGGCAAGCCGCCCGCCTACGCGGTCGACGGTGAGATGCCATACCTGTATTTGTTCAAGCCCTTCGATGGCCGGCCTGCCACCTGGGGCAACGGCACGCACGTGGCCTTCCACGCCAGGAGCCGACAGGTGGTCGACGACTTCCACCGCACCGCCCTGGCGAATGGCGGTCTGGACGAAGGTCCGCCCGGGTTGCGACCACACTACAGCGAACACTACTACGCGGCGTACGTGCGTGACCCGGACGGGAACAAGCTGCAGGCGGTCTGCTACGCGGAGGCCTAGACTGCCGTTTCACGTTGGGGTCGACGCTCTCTTGCGTCGCCGCGCAGCTCAAGGCGAGTGGTTATCAGCCTGCTTCTGCTGTTGCTCCCACATGCCGGCGTACACGCCGCGCTGCGACAGGAGGGCATCGTGCGTGCCCAACTCCGCGATGCGGCCGTCACGGAGCACGACGATCTGGTCGGCGTCGACGACGGTGGACAGCCGGTGAGCAATGACGATAACCGTGCGCCCCTCTGCCATGGCGTGCAGGCTCTCCTGGATTTCCTGTTCCGTGTGCGTGTCCAACGCCGATGTGGCTTCATCGAGAATCAGGATCGCCGGGTCCTTGAGCAGGGTGCGGGCAATGCCAACACGTTGTTTTTCCCCGCCTGAGAGCTTCAGGCCTCGTTCCCCGACACGCGTCTCGTAGCCGTCGGGCAGGTTCTCGACGAAGTCGCTGATCTTGGCGGCCCTCGCCGCTGCGGTGACGTCGTCTGGCGTCGCGTCCGAACGACCGTAGGCGATGTTGTAGAAGATCGTGTCGTTGAACAGCACGGTGTCTTGCGGCACGACGCCAATCGCGCGATGCAGGCTGTCCTGCGTCACATCCCGAATGTCCTGACCGTCGATGCGAACCGCGCCCCGAGCCACGTCATAGAAGCGAAACAGCACCCGGCCGATGGTCGACTTTCCGGAACCCGACGCCCCGACGATGGCGACCGTCTGCCCTGCACCGACGGTCAGGTCGAACTCGTCCAGGATGGTGCGCTCGCCATCGTAGCTGAAGGCCACTCGGTCAAAGTGGATTTCGCCGCCCGCCAGTTCGAGCTCGGTGGCGTCGTCACGGTCCGTCACTTCGACCCGCTGCTCCAGCAGCTCGTACATCTCGCTCATGTCGATCAGCGCCTGGCGGATTTCCCGGTACACGTAGCCGAGGAAGTCGAGCGGCATCATCACCTGCATCATGTAGGCGTTGACCATCACAAAGCCGCCGACGGTGAGTTCACCGAGGGCCACGTCGCGTGCCGCCAGACACAGCACCAGCACCAAACCCGCGTTGATCACGAACGATTGGCCCAGATTCAAGGCGGCAAGCGAGCGGACGGAACGGATCGAGGCGTGCTCGTAGCCGGCCATGGCGGTGTCATAGCGCTCGGATTCCAGACGCTCCGCGTTGAAGTACTTGACCGTTTCGTAGTTGAGCAAGCCGTCGATGGCCTTCTGGTTGGCCTCCTTGTCACGGTCGTTCATCTCGCGTCGGATCTTCACCCGCCATTCCGTGACAACGGTGGTGAACCAGACGTAGAACACCACGGTGACGGCGACAACCATCACGTAGCGGACATCGAAAACCACCACCAGGATGACCGAAATCATGAGCAGCTCGAGCAGCATCGGCGCGATGCTGAACAGCAGGAATTCGAGCAAGGTCGCGACACCCTTGACGCCGCGCTCGATGATCCGGCTCAAGGCGCCGGTCCGCCGACCGAGGTGGTACCGCAGCGACAAATTGTGGATGTGCGAGATCGTGGCCCGGGCGATTGTGCGCAGCGCCCGTTGCGCGACCGGGGCGAACACCACATCGCGCAACTGTTGGAATGCGACGTTTGAAAAGCGTGCGATCCCGTAGGCGATGGTCAAACCGATCGCGCCGATGGCGAACACGCCAGCCACGGACTGGGCCTTGCCGGCGAGCTGGTCGACAGCACCCGAGTAGAGAAACGGCAGGCCCACTGCGATCAGCTTGGCGCTGATCAAGGCGGCAATGGCGAGAACCACGCGGCGTTTCACCCAGGCCTCGCCTTTCGGCCACAGGTAGGGCGCGAGGCGGCGAATGATCCGCCAGCCGCTTCGTCGGGCGGCCTGTGCCTCGAAGGGTTGCTCGGTGGTCAGGGAATCGGGGTCTGGACGCTCGGCGCCACCGTCAATGGGGTAGGCGGGTGCGGTCTTGTCCTCAGTGCTAGGCATGGCCGTCTCGCCGCGTGGGACGCGCTGGTTGTGCTCCCGACACACGTGTGGGATGCGCG
>JBCCUP010000116.1 GCA_039196715.1 Pseudomonadota bacterium | reverse complement strand
TGCCGAGGTGCTGCGTGCGCTCGACGCGCTGCAGATCGCGTCCAAGGGCGTGGCGACACCCGCCGACTGGACGCTCGGACAGGACGTCATCGTGCCCCCGGCAGTGAGCGACGAAGACGCGAAAGCGAAGTTCGGTGAGATTGACGCCGTGCTGCCGTACTTGCGCAAGGTCAAAGCCCCTGTGTAGCCCCGTGGCGCCCCGTGCCGGTGCTGGCCGAGCGCGGGGACGTCTCATGCGCAACAACTGAACCGCCTCACGATGCAGAACGAACTCGCCGTATCAGACCCGGTTGTCCAGGGCCCGCTCTCCGACAACGAACGCCTCAAGCGAGAGAGCAACTTCTTGCGAGGCACCATTGTTGACGACCTGGCCGACCCCATCACGGGCGGCTTCAGCGCGGACAACTTCCAGCTGATCCGCTTTCATGGCATGTACCAGCAGGACGATCGGGACCTGCGACCGGAACGCCGCGAGCAAAAACTCGAACCGCTGCACAATGTGATGCTCAGAGCGCGCATGCCGGGCGGGATCATCACGCCCGCCCAGTGGCTGACCATCGACGACTTCGCCGAGGCGCACACACTGTACGGCTCGATTCGGTTGACGACACGCCAGACCTTCCAGTTCCACGGTGTGTTCAAGCCTGACATCAAGAACATGCACCAGGTGATCAACAGTGCGGGCATCGACTCCATCGCCACCGCTGGAGACGTGAATCGGAACGTCCTGTGCACGACCAACCCGGTCGAATCGGCGCTGCACCAAGAGGCGTACGAGTGGTCGAAGAAGATCTCCGAGCACCTGCTGCCGCAGACCAAGGCCTACGTTGAAATCTGGCTCGACGGTGAAAAAGCGACATCGACGGAAGAACCCATCCTCGGCAGTGCCTACCTGCCGCGTAAATTCAAAACCACCGTGTCGATTCCACCGAACAACGAGGTCGACATCCACGCCAACGACCTGAACTTTGTTGCCATCGCCGAGCAGGGCAAGTTGATCGGGTTTAACGTCCTGGTCGGCGGGGGGCTTGCGATGACCCACGGTGACACCTCGACCTACCCGCGCAAGGCGGATGATTTCGGGTTCATTCCGCTCGAGCACACCCTGGCGGTGGCCGAACATGTGGTCTCCGTGCAACGCGATTGGGGCAACCGCAGCAACCGAAAAAACGCCAAGACCAAGTACACCCTTGACCGCGTGGGCATCGAGCGCTTCAAGGCTGAAGTCGAACGGCGCGCAGGCATCGTGTTCGAACCCAGTCGCCCCTACGCGTTTACCCACCGCGGCGACCGATTTGGCTGGGTCGAAGGCGTTGACGGTAAACACCACTTGACCCTCTACCTGCTCAGCGGCCGCATACTCGACTACCCGGACCGGCCGCTCAAGACCGGCCTTCGGAAAATCGCGGAGGTGCACCAGGGCGACTTCCGCATGACGGCGAACCAGAACCTGGTGATCGCTGGCGTACCTGCCGATCAACGTGAGCTCATCGAGCGTCTCGCGCGCGACCACGGCCTGCTCGACGATCGGGTCAGTGAGCAGATGCAACACTCCATGGCGTGTGTCGCGCTGCCGACCTGCCCGCTGGCGATGGCCGAGGCGGAGCGCTACCTGCCGAGTCTGATCGGCAAGGTTGAGAACCTGTTGGACAAGCACGGTATCGCCGACGACAGCCTGGTGCTGCGGGTGGTGGGCTGCCCGAATGGCTGTGGCAGGGCCATGCTGGCGGAAGCGGGTTTGGTCGGTAAAGGGCCGGGCAAATACAACCTCTATCTCGGTGGCAACCGCGTCGGTACGCGTATACCCAAGCTGTATTTGGAAAACGCGGCGGAGCCAGAGATTCTTGCTGTCCTCGATGAGCTGATCGGGCGCTGGGCGCGCGAGCGCGAACCGCAAGAAGGCTTTGGCGACTTCGTCATTCGACAGGGCGTGGTGCCCGAAGTGGTGGTCGCGAAAAGGGATTTCCACGCGTGATCTTGTCGCAAGTGCCACCGGCCGTGAGCCCACTGTCCGAGGAGCAGATTCAACACATCGATCGCTTGGTTGGCAGCCTGACACCCGTTCAGCAGGCGTGGGTGAGTGGCTACCTGGCTGCCGCCGCGCAGGCTGCGGCGCCCGCGAACACGGCGGTGGCGCCGTTGCCGAGTGCCGCTGCGACCCTGACCGTGTTGTACGGCTCCCAAACCGGCAATGCCAAAGCGGTGGCCGAGACGCTGGCGCGCAAAGCGGGTGAGAACGCCTTGCCTGTCACATTGGTCGACATGGCGGATTACAAGCCCAATCAGCTCAAAAACGAAAACCACCTGGTTATCGTCGTGTCGACGTACGGCGAGGGCGAGCCACCCGAGTCGGCTGAAAAGCTGCACGCGTTTCTCGCCTCGAAAAAGGCCCCTAAACTCGACGGCGCACAGGTTGCGGTTATCGGACTGGGAGACAGCAGCTACACGCATTTCTGCCAGACCGCGATCGATTTTGAGCGTCGCCTGACCGCGCTTGGCGCCACGGTTGCGCTGGAGCACGCGCTACTCGACGTGGACTACGACGACGCTGCTGAGCTCTGGATCGACAGTGCCGTCACGGCGTTT
Organism: Pseudomonadota bacterium; assembly: GCA_039196715.1. Taxonomy (NCBI): domain Bacteria; kingdom Pseudomonadati; phylum Pseudomonadota; species Pseudomonadota bacterium. The sequence continues at coordinate 7,393 of JBCCUP010000116.1, read as the reverse complement.
GAACCCGCGCTCAAGCAGCAGACGGATAACAACTCGGCGAGCATCGCAAGCACCGCCTTCGGTGGCGCTGAACCCGTTTCGATCTACAGCAGAAAAAACCCGTACAGCGCCGAGCTGAGCGTGGTCCAGAAGATCACTGGCCGCGATTCCACCAAGGACGTGCGCCACATTGAAATCGCTCTTGAGAATTCCGGGCTCAGCTACCAACCGGGAGACGCGCTGGGTGTGTACTTCGAGAACGACCACGCCGAGGTCGATGCGCTGATTGGACGGGCCCACCTGAACCCGGATGCCGAAGTCGCTTCCGGAAAGCGAAAAAAGCGTTTACGTCAAACCCTCGTCGAAGACGTGGAACTGACCCAGTCCTACCCAGGCTTTGTTGAAAAATACGCTGTAGCCACCCAAAACACTGCGCTAATGGCACTGTGTCAGGACAAGGCTGCACTGCGGCAGTACCTCGCCGATCGGCAAATTTTTGACATCCTGCGTGAACACCCGGCCAAGATCGGTGAACAGGCCCTGATCGACTGCCTGCGACCTGTGCAAGCCCGGCTCTATTCGATCGCCTCCAGCCAGCGTGAAGTCGACGACGACGTGCACCTGACCGTTGCCCTGGTGAGCGACGAGCACGAGGGCAGAGAGCGCCACGGCGGCTGTTCCGGGTTTCTCTGCCGACGCGCGCAGGAGGGCGACAGCGTTCGCGTCTTCATCGAACGCAACGACCGGTTTCGCTTGCCCGAGTCTCCCGAAACGCGTGTGATCATGATCGGGCCAGGCACCGGCATTGCACCGTTTCGCGGATTTTTGCAAGAGCGGGACGCAATCGGTGGCTCAGGGGCCAACTGGTTGTTTTTCGGGAATCCGCACTTCCGCCAGGATTTTCTGTACCAGGTCGAGTTGCAAAATTACCTGAAGTCCGGTCTCTTGACCCGACTCAGCGTGGCGTTCAGCCGGGACCAAAACGAGAAAGTGTACGTGCAGGACCGCCTGGTCGAGCAGGGCGAGGACGTGTACGCCTGGTTGGAGGAGGGCGCGCACCTCTACGTGTGTGGCGACGCCAACCGTATGGCAAAAGACGTACACCAGGCGTTGATCACGGTATTGCAGCAACACGGGGGGTACTCGGAGTCCGAAGCGGTTGCGTACCTGACGCGCCTGCGCGACGACAAACGCTACCAACGGGATGTGTATTAGCTGGCCCGGGCGCACAGCCGGGCCTGCGGCGATGGCGTTGCGCGCTCGCATGCAAAGCCAGCGCTCAGACGGCTGTGAAGCCCCCGTCAACCGGCAGGCAGACACCGGAAATCATCGCGGCGGCGTCCGAGAGCAGAAAGACGATCGGCGCCGCGCAGTTGTCTTCGGTGGCCCACTTCTGCAGCGGCATGGTCTCGAGGAAAGGCCCGCCGATTTCCTCGCGCCCCCAGTACCACTCGGACATCGGCGTCATCACCACCGTCGGGTTGACTGCGTTCACGCGGATGCCGTGTGGCCCGAGCTCGCGCGCCGAGACGCGCGTCATCGCATCGACTGCGCCCTTGGACGAGGCATAGGAGATGTGGCCGGCGAGCCCCACCAGTGATGCCTGGCTCGAGACGTTGACAATCGCGCCGCCGTCGCCGGCGTCGACCATCGCCCGTGAGGCGTACTTCGTGACCAGCAGTGTGCCGCGCGCGTTGATGTTGATGACGGCGTCGAACACCGCGGTGTCGGTGTCCATCGGCGTCGCGATTTCGCCGCTCCAGCCCGCGCAGTTGACGACGCCGTAGAGCGGCGTGTCGGCGAGGGCCGCTTCGACCTCGGACTCGACAGTCACATCGAACGCGCGCGTCGCGCAGCCGGTCTCTGCAGCGAGTGCCTCGAGCCGGTCGGCGTTGCGACCGGCTGCAATCACCGACGCGCCTTCGGCCACCAGTTGCCGGACGGTCGCCGCGCCAATTCCGCCTGATGCGCCGGTCACGAGCACCGTGCGCTCGCTCAAGCCTGTGTCCATGTCCGCCCTCTCCAACGCCTCAGCCCACCACTATGGCAGCCTGCGCGCTGACGATAAAGTGCATTTGGGCAGAGTGGATTTTCAGTATGTTGCCGGTTAGTCTCGGGCAGACTGGCGGAAGATGACGCCGGAGTACGACTACCTTGGAGGCAGTTTCATGATGTTTAAACGGAAGATGGTGGGCGCGCTCGTCGGCGCGATGGCCGTGGCCGGCCCCGCCGCAGCGATGGATTTCAACGGCGTGACGGTCAATGTGCTGACGCGCCCGGGCTACGTGATCGCGGGCCCGCTGATCGAACGGGGCAAGGATTTCGAGGCGATGACCGGCGCCAAGATCGTGGTCACCGAAGTGCCCTTTGCCGAAATTTTCCCGAAGATCCAGAACGATTGGGCCACCGGCACCAACTCCATTGACGTCGGTGTTTTCGCCGCCGGCTGGGGTGTCGAACTCGACGCGGCTGGGCTGCTCGAGGACCTCGACCCCTACATCGCCGAAGACGACAAGATTCAGCTCGACGACATCGCGCCGTACTTTCGCGAGTTCGGTCAGAAGGTCGGCGGCAAGACCAAACTGCTGATGGTCGATGGCGACTTTCAAATGGTCTACTACCGCACCGACGTGCTCGAAGCGGCCGGCCTCGACGCGCCGACCACGTGGGAGGACTACCTCGACGTCGCCTCGAAGATCCACGGGCAGGACATGAACGGCGACGGTGAGGGCGACTTCGGGTCGTGCATCTTCAAGAAGCGCAACGCGCAGTCCTACTTCGCGATCCAGACCTTCGCCGCGCCGATCGTGCAAACCCAGGGCACCGCCCAGGGCTTCCACTTCGACAACGCGACCATGAAGCCGCTGATCAACAACGCCGGCTGGAAGAAGGCCTTCGAGCTCTACAAGGCGACCGGTGAATACGGTCCGCCCGACGAGCTGAACCTCGACATCGGCGACACCCGCGCGCTGTTCAAGGCGGGCCGCTGTGGCCTGTTGGTCGAGTGGGGCGACCCAGGCACCTTGCAGCTCGACGACGACGCGTCCGCGATCAAGGGCAAGCTCTACGCGATCTCGGCGATCGGCTCGCGCGAAGTGCTCGACCGGGAAACCGGCGAACTCGTGCCGGTGACGGCCGAGTCGGCACCGCATGCGGTTGACGGCGTGAACTACTCGCCTTTCGCGGCCTTCGGCGGCTGGGCCGGTGCGGTCAACAAGCGGGCGGACGACAAGACCAAGGCCGCGGCCTACGCGTTCCTGTCGCACATGAACCAACCCGAGCAGTCGGGCGTCGACGTGACCATCGGGGCCACGGGCTACAACCCGTACCGTGTGTCGCAGCTCGCCAACATCGACCTCTGGGTCGAAGCCGGCATGCCGCGCCCGCTCGCGGAGAACTACCTCGGTGCCATCAATGCCGCGCTCGACAACCCGAACATGTCCTCCGACATGAAGATCCCGGGTGCGCAGCAGTACACCGGCGTGGTGCTCGACACCGAACTGGCCCGCTACCTCGCGGGTGAGATCAGCGTCGACGAAGCGCTCGAAAACATCGAGGAAGGCTGGGAGGAAATCACCGAGGATTTCGGCCGCGACGAGCAGGTCGCAGCACAGGCCCTGGCGCTGGGCGGCTGATCACAGCTAGCGACACGTGGCTTTTCCCGACGACACACGCCAGCCGGGCACTGTCCCGGCTGGCGTGCCCCTGCGTGACCGACTTGGCGAGTGGGTTGACCGCCACGCGCGCACGTTTTTCATCGCGCCCTGTGTCACGCTCATCCTGATCTTCGCGATCTTCCCGACGATCTACTCGATCTTCTTTGCCCTCAGCCGGGTGCGGTTCACCGGCAGTGGCCTCAAGTTCCGCTACGTTGGCTTTCGCAACTTTGCCAAGCAGTTCTTCGGCAGCGCCGAAGTGCATTTTCTCGGCCGCACCGAACCGGTCACGCTGTTCGGCTATGCGGTGTTTGCGGTTATCGTGATCGCGGTGCTCTGGTGGCTGATCCGTTCGATCAGACGAACCACCTGGGTCGGCATGATCGGCCGAACCATCTCCGCTGCCATGGCGATCTTCCTCGCCTGGATCCTCTGCGCCTCGTTCATTTCGGGCAACGCGATCGGCACGCTGTACACCACGCTTTTCTACGTGATCGTCGGGTGTGCGGTACAGTTCATCATCGGTACCGGGCTTGCGTTTCTGTGTTCACAGCCGATTTCCGGCAAGAATTTCTTCCGCGTGGTGTTCTTCATTCCCCTGATGATCACCCCGCTCGGCGTCGGCTACGCGATGCGCATGGTCGCCGACGTCAGCAAGGGCCCGATCGAGCCCATCCTGAACCTACTCGGCTTCAGCGACTGGATCTGGTCGGCGGACGCGTGGTCGGCGCGCTTCATCATGATGATCGGCGACTCCTGGCAGTGGATCCCGTTCATCTTCATCTGCATGCTTGCGGCGCTCGAGAACGTGCCGCGCGATCACGTCGAGGCCGCGCAGGTCGACGGTGCGTCAAGCGTGCAGATCTTCCGTGAGATCACCTGGCCGCAGGTCGTGCCGGTCGCCGTCACGGTGCTGCTGATCCGCATGATCGAGGCCTTCAAGATCGTCGACCTGCCCAACATCATGACCGGCGGCGGGCCGGGTTCGGCCACCGAGTCGATGACGCTCAATTCGATGTACATCTGGCGCGCAAACGACCTTGGCGGTTCGGCGGCAATCGCCTACCTGCTGCTGATCCTGACTGTCGTGGTGTGCGCGTCCTTCTTCAACTACGTGGTGCTCGGCCAGCTCAGGAAGGCTCGGTCATGAGCGACACCACCTACCGCTTTCGCCAGGCCGACCGCACGCTGTTCCAGCGGCTGTTCGAGGCGCCTGCGGTCGGCAAGATGTCGCCCGCCGCCAAAGTGGTGGCCTACACCCTGCTGGCGGTGTGGTCGGTGTTTGTGCTGTTCCCGATCTACTGGGTGATCATCACGTCGTTCAAGGACGCCGCCGCGGTCAACCAGGGGCCGTACTACCTCCCGTTCATCGATTTCCAGCCGACGCTCGACGCCTGGCGCACGCAGTTCACCGAAGACCCGAACTGCAATGTCGCCGCCATCGGCCGGCAGTTCGGCTTGCTGGCGCACAACTCGGTGGCCTTCGTGCTCTCGCCCTTCGTGACCATCGAACCGATGGAGCCGCAGATCTGCAAGATCTATCTCGCCTTCACCAACTCGGTCGTCATCAGCATCTTCTCGACGGCCATCTGCGTGCTGGTCGGCTCGATGGCCGCCTACGCGCTGGCGCGCATCCAGTACGCGCCGAAGTTCGGCAACATCATGACCTTCGTGCTGCTGCTGGTCGGCGTGATCATCGCGACCACCTACTATGGCGTCGCCTGGTGGGCCTCCTCGGCAGTGGCACTCGCGATGTTCTTTTTTCTCGTGCGCGCGATCGGGCGACATTACAAGATGAAGCTCAAGAACGGCGACATCCTGTTCTGGATCATTTCGCAGCGCATCCTGCCGCCGATTGTCGTGGTCATCCCGATTTACGTGATGTTCCAGGCGGTCAAGCTGCTCGACACCCACATTGCCCTGATCATGCTCTACGCCGTGGCCAACATGCCGATCGTCGTCTGGCTGATGCACGACTTCTTCGCGAGCCTGCCGATCGAGCTCGAGGAGTCCGCGCAGCTCGACGGCGCGACGCGCCTCGGCATCTTCTGGGAGATTGTCCTGCCGCTCACGCGGCCGGGGCTCGCGGCCACGACGCTGCTGATCCTCGTGTTGAGCTGGAACGAATACCTCTTTGCCGTGTTCCTGGCGACGGTGAAGGTGCAGACCATGCCGATCATGGTGGCGGCCAAGAACGCCGGGGAAAAGGGCATCTTCTGGTGGGAGATGTGCGCCGTGATCGTGGTGATGATCATCCCCGTCATCGTCATGGCCATTCTGTTGACGCGGTTCATTTCACGCGGGGTGTTGTCTGGAGCCATGAAAGGGTGAGTGATGTCTGACGACCAGCAGAAAGCGTCGGTCCGGTTCGAGAATGTCGAGAAACGCTTTGGCGACGTGCAAGTGCTCAGCGACTTTGACCTCGAGGTCGAACCCGGCGAATTCGTCGTGCTGCTCGGCGCCTCGGGCTCGGGCAAGACCACCGCCTTGCGCATCCTCTCGGGCCTCGAAACGCCCTCGGCCGGGCGCGTCTACATCGAAGACCAGGACGTCACCGACGTGCTGCCGAAGTACCGCAACATCTCGATGGTGTTCCAGTCCTACGCGCTCTACCCGCACAAGACCGTAGCCGAGAACATCGGCTTTCCGTTGAAGGTGCGCCGCGTGGCCAAGGACGCGATGGATGCGGCCATACGCGATGCCGCTCGGCAGGTGCAACTCGACGGCTTGCTCGAGCGTTTCCCGCGCGAGCTCTCCGGCGGCCAGCGGCAGCGCGTCGCGCTCGCGCGTGCGATCATCCGCCGCCCGTCGGTGTTCCTGATGGACGAGCCGCTCTCGAACCTCGACGCCAAGCTGCGCGGCCACATGCGCGCCGAGCTCAAGCACATGCAGCAGTCGATGGGCATCACCACGATCTACGTGACCCACGACCAGATCGAGGCGATGACCCTCGCGCACCGCGTCGCCATCCTCGAGAAGGGCCTGTTGCAGCAACTGGCAAGCCCGGCCGAGATCTACAACGACCCGGCCAACTTGTTCGTCGCGCAGTTCATCGGGTCGCCGCCGATGAACGTGATCCACGGCAGCCTCGAGGGCGACGCCTTCCTGACCGAGGGTGTGCGGGTGCCGACCGGCGTGACCGGGCGGGTCGACAAGGCCGTGCTTGGCATTCGGCCCGAGGACTGCACCGTGTCTGCGCCGGACGACGGCACGCTGACCGGGGCGATCTACACCAACGAGCTGATCGGCGATCACGCGCTGGTCACGGTCGACTGGGGCGGCGATCAGATCTCCGTCAAGGCCGCAAAAGACTTCGACGGCCGGCAGGGCGACCCGATCGGCGTGGTGATCCCGAGCGACAAGCTGTTCGTCTTCGACGAGGCCACCGGTTTTCGGGTGCGCTAGCGGCCATGGCCGTCTGGATCGACCTGCCAAAGGCGCTGTTCTGCGATCACGAAAAACCGGTCTGCCGCACCGGGGAGTTCAGCGTGTCGGCCTTTCGCTACCCGAGTGGTGTGTGCGCGCTGCGGGTGGCGAACGCGCGCGGCGAGATCACCGTGCTGCCCTACCAGGGGCAGCAGGTCTGGCGCGCGTCGTTCGACGGCCGCGAACTTACCATGCGCTCGATGTTCGACCAGCCCGTCGAGACCCGCACCTACCTCGAGACCTACGGTGGCTTCCTGATTCATTGTGGCCTCACGGGCCTCGGCGCGCCGGGGCCCACCGACACGCACGTGCTGCACGGCGAGCTGCCGAAC
>JBCCUP010000115.1 GCA_039196715.1 Pseudomonadota bacterium | reverse complement strand
TGGTGCCCGGTTGTCGAGTCAGTTCAACCGCTTCGCGCTTGAACTCGGCACTGTATTGTCGTCTTGTCTTCATAAACACTCCTAGCGGCCACTATGGCTCTTTTCTGAAGTGTCCGAGATGGCGGGGTAGAACCCCTCGAGGACACACCGCATTCGCCCCGTCTCGCTGCGCCCGCAGGGCCCAGCGAGGACAGCGCTCCCACAAGACCGGAGCTGGGACAAAGCCCTGTGGGAGTTGGGTCGTCGCGAAGCGAGACGTGGAGCCCGCCCAGGGACGAAGGCGGCGGCGTTTGAGGTCCAATTCAACGCCGCTCATCGCCTCTGGGCGGCCCTCCTGCCCCGCTGCGCTCGGGCGCCGGTCCCAGCCCGGTCACTCGTTGATCCACGCGGAAATGGCCTCCGCGAGGCGTGTCGGTTGGCTCTCCTGGAGGAAGTGCATGCCTTCGCCGAGGTGTGTGAACACCGCATCGGGGAGGTCACGCTTCATGCTATCAACCATCTCCGCGTTGTAAATCAATCCCGGCTCGGCGTGGACAAAATGCACAGGGACGCGCGACGTCGCCAGAAACGCGTAGTTGTCCCCAACCGATTCGACGTTGCGAGCCGGTGTGCCTGAAATCGGAATTTCGAGCGGCCACTGTCGTAGGGGCGCCCTGTCCGATTTCGCCCGATAGGGTGCGCGGTAGGCGTCCATCTCCGCGTCCGACAGATCGCGACCTGCCATCATCGGCAACAGTTTCTCAACGAAATAGTTCTGCTCGACGATCAGGTCGTAGCCGTCGTCCGCGTCGCGCAGGGTTTTGAACAGGTACCTGCTGACCACGTCGGTCTCGTCCCACTGCATCGGCCGGTGAACGGCTTCGATCATCATGATGCTGTCGACGTTGTCCGGGTGCATGCGGGCGTAGTGGACGCCGATGGCCCCACCCCAATCGTGCAACACCAGGTCCATGTCAGCCAGGCCAAGCGCGTCGATGAACGCGGTGATGTAGCGCTGGTGGTCCTGCAGTGTGTAATCAATGTCAGGTTTGGCACTTCGACCCATGCCAATCAGATCCGGTACGACCACCCGGTGAGTCCGCGCGAGTGTCGGAATGATGTTGCGCCAGAGGTAGCTCGATGTCGGGTTGCCGTGAAGCAACAAGGCCGTGGGTGCGGTTGGCTGGCCCTCGTCGACATAGTGCAGTTGGCTGCCAAGAACGTCGATAAACCGTGATTCAAACGGAAAATCCGCGCTGATGTCGGCCTCGTGATCCACCTTTGGCGCGATGCGGGGGATGATGGCCGTGCAAGCGGCAAGGCAGCCACTCGCCAGCACCAGTATTACCGCTTGCGTCGCATGCTTGAGGTTCATTGGCTGTCTCCGTGTGGGGGGATTGGGGAAGGCCCGGACGGTGGCCACGCGGGTGCGAAAACCTGCGAATGCGTGTGCCGCCTCGGGACCGTGAACGTTGCGTGATGCACGGTGCACTTGGCGTGGCGGATCAGCTGGTACGCGTGATCACGGAGACCAGCATTGCAATGCCCAACACGACACCGCTTGCGGTTGTCAGAAAAGCGCCACTTGCACGCAGCGCGGCGAATGCGCGCCGGGACCCCGTTTGATTCACAAGGTGCGATCCGGCATCACTCGAGAACGCCACGGCGTGCGTCAGACGACCGGCACCAAACGCCGCGCCGGTCCACAAGGCCAGTGCAGTCTGCCCGTTGCCGAGTTCGTAGAGCGCCAGGGCCGCGACGAAAATGGCGGCGTTTTCCGCAAGGTTGCCGTGTCGCCGCACGAGTCGCTCGAGCGTGGCGTCGCCGCCCGTGCCGACCGCCTGGCCGATCTTGCCGCGATACAAGCCAACGTTCAGCATCAGCAGGTTTTGCGCTACGAGCAGCACGCTGCCCAGTGCCGTTGTGTACAACGGGAAATACAGCTCGTCCATGGTGCACCTCGAGTGGTCGACCGGAGAGTCCGGGGTTGTCAGGCATTGGAGCGAGTCTCCTGGATGATTTATGCTCAGTCGAGTGCGTTTTTGCCGACATAGTGGCGCGTTTTTGCGCCAGGCAATGGGGTAAACGATGAAAAAGCTGGACTGGGAAGACCTCAAGTTCCTCGGTGCCGTGGCGGCGCACCGTACGGTTCGCGCCTCCGCGAAGCACCTTGGTGTGCACCACTCCACCGTCAGCCGGCGAATCGATTCGCTGGAGCACGCGGTTGGCACGCGGTTGGTTTTTCGGTCCCCAGAGGGCTACACCTTGACCGATGCGGGTGAGGTGATGGTTGGCTCGGCCAACGCGATGGCGACCGAAGTGGACCGGGCACGGCGGCTGGTCGATGGCGGCGATCGGGAGCTGACGGGGCACCTTGTCGTGTCGATGGCGGAGACTGTAGCGGTACACGCCTTCGCACCGCGCTTCGCCGAGTTCCACACGCGTTACCCGCGGTTGGAGCTGTCGATCGTATCGACCACCCGCATGGTCGACCTTGCTCGTCAGCAGGCCGACGTGGTGATCCGCATGAGCAACAAGCCTGATGAGTCGTTGTTCGGCAAAAAACTGCTGACCTACAACAACGCGGCGTACGCAAGCGCAGACTACCTGTCTCGTGTGGACCCGGCATCTCCGGATGGCGGTGCGCGCTGGATTGGCTGGGACGGCTCACGGCAACGCCCGTCGCGCTGGCGCGAGCGGACGCCCTACCCCGACTTGCCAGTCTGGGGCGACTACCCGGCGCTGGACATGCAAGCTGCGATGGCACGCGCAGGTCTGGGACTCGCGTACCTGCCCTGCTTTATCGGTGACCAGGATCCCGCGCTGGTGCGCGCCTCGGCGGCGCCACCACAGGTCGGCCTCGATATCTGGGTGCTGACCCACGTTGACCTGCGCAACACCAGCCGGGTCCGCGCATTCATGCAGTTTGCCGAAGATGTGATTGTGTCCAATCGCGCGCTGTTCGAAGGCTCAGCTGCCTGAGCGCTGTCTTGAACCGCGTGAACCGTTGCCACGTCCAGCAACGCGTATCCGAATTGAATGGCGTGGTGATGGCGAATGACACCCCCGCGCACGGGCAGACTCGTACACCGCTTTGACCGGGTATGTTTCTGAGTTGCGTCCCTCGTGGGAGTTGCGTCGTCACCAGGCCGACTGGGCATGGATACACGCGACGATAGGCGGCCGCGCTGGACATGCTGTCAACACACGTATTCGTCCCGTCTTGCTACGGCTGCGCGGCCCGGCAAGGACAGCGCTCGCACGGCGGTCGTGCCAACACAAAGCCGTGTGGGAGTCGCGTCGTCGGGGAGCGACACGCGACGAACGCGGCGGCGACCTAGGTCGGGCGGACAGCGCGTTGGAGGTGCCAGGCGGCAATGCCGATGGCGAGCCCCCAGAAGGCGCTGCCGATACCAAACACCTCGAGCCCGGACGTCGTGGTCAGGAACGTGAGAATCGCTGGCACGCGCGCGTCGGCCTGGCTCAGGCTGTCCGAGAGGCTGTTGGCGATGGTGCCGAGCAGCGCCAGGCCTGCAATGGCCGCGACCAGCGCGGCCGGAAAGGCTGTGAAGAGGCCGGCGACGGCGTTGGCGAACACGCCGATCAGCAGGTAGAACGCGCCGGCCCAGACGGCGGCCTTGTAGCGCTGTTTCGGGTCGGGGTCGACGTCGGGCCCCATGCAGATCGCCGCGGTGATGGCGGCAAAGTTGAAGGAGAAGCCGCCGAAGCCGGCGAGCGCAAGGCCGGTGACGCCAGTGGACGCGATCACCGGTGAGGCCGGCGCATCGTAACCGTGGGCGCGCAGCGTCGCGATGCCTGGCACATTCTGCGACGCGAGTGTGACGATGTAGAGCGGCAGGGCGACACCGATTGCCGTCGACAGGCTCCAGGCCGGGGTGGTCCACACGGGCGTGGCCGGCGTGACGTCAATGAACTCGGCCGTGAGGTTGCCCTGCGCGAAGGCGATCACCAGGCCCACCACCAGTGCACCGGGCACCGCGTAGCGCGGCGAACGCACCTGACCGATCAGGAACACCACGGTCATCGCGCCGACGATCGCGGCGTTGCTGCCAAACGCGGCCATCGCCTCGGTACCGAACTGAAACAGCACGCCCGCCAGCATCGCCGGCGCAAGCCCGGGCGGCAGCAGGCGCACCAGTCGGTCGAACACGCCGGTCAGTCCGGTCAGGGTCAACAGCGCCGAACAGAGCAGAAATGCGCCGACCGCTTCCTCGATCGACACGCCCGCCAAACTCGTCACCAGCAACGCCGCGCCCGGCGTCGACCAGGCCGTCAGAATCGGTTGACGGTACACCAGCGACAGCGTGATGCAGCTCAGGCCCATGCCGACGCCAAGTGCCCAAAACCAGCTTGCGACCAGGGCGCTGTCGGCGCCGAGCGTGTTGGCTGCCTGGAAAATGATCGCAGCAGAACCGGTGTAGCCGACCAACACAGCAATGAAACCGGCGGCGATGTGAGACAGATGAAATGGCATACGCATGACAATAGGTGCTGGCAGTCAAACAAATCTGCGCTGTCAAGCACCGCAGGCACACGTCTGACGGTTTGGTCGATATGAAACCCAAACGCGCAGAGCGTACAGCACACGTTTGACTCGAGCCATCCAGCAGCCGGTGGTGGCGTTGTGCAGGGCGCGTTCCATGCGACCTGTCTGGCGTCTGAGACGCATGCGCGCAGTGAACCCGTAGAGCAGACTTGTGGACTAAGATGGCAGACAACACGGTTACGCGCGCTGTGCGCCGAGAGGTCTTCCCGTGTGAGCGGCATGCCGCCAGAATCCCATCGTTTGCGACACAGTGCCCGCCTTTGAAACCGCGCATGCCATCGAATCGCCATTGGACTGATCACCTGTTTGTCGGCGCTGCGCTGACCTCAGTGTTGTTGTGCCTTTTACCCCTGTTGGCGGTTGTCGTTGCTGCTGCAGGGGGAAGCACCGACTCAGTGCGCCACCTGGCCGATACCGTGTTGGTACGCTACACCCTCACCACACTCTGGCTGGTCGCAATAGTCGCCGTCGGCACGGCGGTGGTCGGCACGGGTACCGCTTGGCTGGTGACCATGACGCGCTTTCCGGGCCGTGGCGTGTGGGAAGTCCTGCTCGCTTTGCCATTTGCTTTTCCAGCCTACGTTCTCGCCTACGCCTACACCGATCTACTGGATCACCCGGGTGCTGTGCAAACGTGGATACGCGCTGTCACCGGCTGGGGACCACGTGACTATTGGTTTCCGGAGATTCGGAGTCTGGGTGGTGCAGCAAGCATGTTTGTGCTCGTACTCTATCCGTATGTCTACTTGCTTGCGCGGTCGGCTTTCTTGCGCGAGTCGGCCACAGCGAACCAAGCTGCACGCACCCTTGGCCGAGGCGCATGGGGCGCGTTTTGCCGTGTGTCCTTGCCGATAGCGCGCCCGGCAATCGCAGGCGGTGTTTTGCTTGCTGTCATGGAGACCATCGCCGACTTTGGCACGGTGAGTTATTTTGGCGTGCAAACCTTTGCAACGGGTATCTACACCAGTTGGTTCTCTTTTGCTGACCGAACAGGCGCTTCTCAATTGGCGTTGTGTCTGCTCGCTTTCGCACTGCTGCTGGCTGTGATGGAGCGGATCCAGCGCGGCGCCGCGCGCAATCATCAAGCCGGTACGCAGGTCCGTGATCCCATTCGGGCTCACTTGCGAGGTTGGCGCGCGACAGCGGCGATTGCGGCCTGTGCGCTACCCGTCATCTTCGGTTTTGCGCTGCCGTTGTTGTTGTTGTTCGAGATGAGTCTCGCCTCCGAGCAAAATGTGTTCAGTCGGCGCTACTACAACTTCATGCAAAATTCGCTGACCCTCGCGTCACTGGCAGCCGCACTAACTGTCGGTGCAACGATTTTGCTTGCGTCATTCAAACGGTTCAGGCCGGGCACAGTGGCGAACGGCGCTGGTGACATCGCGCGCATCGGTTACGCAGTACCAGGCGGGGTCATCGCGGTGGGATTGTTGGTGCCTTTTGCTGCGCTCGACAACAACATTGATGCCCTGGCAAAGGCGTGGTTTGGCTTTTCAACCGGACTTGTCTTTACCGGCACCATCAGTTTACTGGTCATGGCATACGTGGTGCGGTTTATGGCAGCAGCCTTGAACACCTACGAGAGCGGACTTGCGACTGTGTTGCCGTCGCTGGATTTTGCTGCGCGCACGCTCGGCCACCGGCCCACGCATATCCTGGGCCGTGTGCACCTGCCCTTGCTCAAGGGGAGCGTGTTTACGGCGTTGTTGATTGTGTTCGTCGACGTCATGAAGGAACTGCCTGCCACACTCATCCTGAGGCCATTCAATTTCGATACGCTCGCAGTGCAAGCGCATCGGCTCGCGGCAGACGAGCGCCTTGAAGGCGCTGCGGTGCCGTCATTGGTGTTGGTGGCAATCGGTTTGCTACCCGTCATTCTACTGTGTCGGCAAATGTCGAAACGCACATAAGAAAAGCCGGCACTGCGGCCGGCTTTCCAACGTACAGGCCCTGATCGAGATGCGTCGACCAGGGTGTTTCAACGCACTACTTCCAACCGGCTTCGTTCAGCACCTTCTGGGCGGAGGCAACGTTGTCGGCGATGACGGCCGCGTCGACGTCATCGGGTTTGAACAGGCCAAGTCTCGCAACGGATTCACTCAGACCCACGCCCGGCACAGCAGGGTATTCGTCATTGCCCGCCGAGAAGTACTGCTGGGCTGAGTCTGACGCAAGGTACTCGAGGAATTTGATCGCGTTGTCCTTGTTGGGTGCATGCGCTGCGACACCACCACCCGACAGGTTCATGTGGGCGCCAATGGAATCCTGGTTCGGGAACACCCAGCCAACCATATCAACGCTGTCAGACAGACCTTTGACGGGTTTGCGAATGGCGCGTGCAAAGTAGTAGGTGTTTGACATTGCAATATCGCACTCACCGGAGACCACTCCGCGAAGCTGATCGGTGTCGCCGCCCTGCGGGTCGCGGGCAAAATTGGCCACTACGCCTTCCGCCCAGGCTTTTGTCGCGTCTTCACCCAAGTGTGAGATGAGCGCAGCGGTGATGGTTTGGGTATACACATTGGAAGACGATCGAATGCACACCATGCCCTGGTACTTGGGGTCGGCGAGTTCTTGGTACGTCTTCGGTGGGTCCTGCACGTCGTTTTTGTCGTAGAACAGAATGCGCGCGCGTTGTGAGAAACCGAACCACTGGTTGTCGTCATCTTGCAGGTAGTTGGGTACGCGATTTTCCAGCACACCAGAGTCGATCGACTGCAGCACGCCAGCGGCCTTGGCGCGTTCCAAGCGCGACGTGTCGACGGTCAGCAGGATATCGGCCGGGCTGTTTTCACCCTCTGCCTGCATGCGTGTGATGAGTTCATCGGCCTTGCCCTCGATCCGATTGATGGTGATGCCAGTCATGGCCTCGAAGTCGGAGTAAAGGCGCTCGTCGGTGTCATAGTGGCGGGACGAGTACAGGTTCAATTCACCTGCTGCATGCGCGATCGGTGTGGTGGCGACAAGCAACGCGGCGGTCACGCCGGCGATGCCAGTTGCACTCTTCTTGAGCGTCATCCTGATCTCCTCAGATTTGAACGGTTGGAAAAAAAAGCCAAGTGAATGCGCCAACGTGCCCATTCCTGCAGCGCGCCTTAATACCGTACTGTTTTGGTCGGGTATTGATTCACTCGGCTGCTTTCGAGCTGCACTGTGCGCCGGAGTTCCGAGTAATGGAAAAAAACAGTGCCAACGCAATCAGCTGACTGGACTGGACTGGGCGGGCGCGTTACGCGTGGTATTGCGACGAGAGCACGCGGCGTGCAATCACGCGTCACCCGATGGGAAGGCCAGTGGTTTTTCGATGCGCACGCGGACACCAACCCGGTCACCAACGTCGAACGCCCGGTTCGCGGGGACCAGACTCAGCAGGCGCGTATGGCCCTGTACGTCTATTGCGCACAAGCAATCAGCACCTCGGTAGTGCCTGGAGACCACGCTTGCACGGGTTGCGCTTCCCTCGTCGTGCACGACGTCCTCAGGCCTGATCAGCAGCTCGACTGTGTCCTGTTGGCGTAAGTGCGACTGCGATGCGCACAACTCGAAATCTCCAATCTCGGTCTGCACACGGTGTCCGGCTATCACCGTGCCGGCCACGAACACGCCGTCGCCAATAATCTCCGCGACAACGCGATCGACCGGATTGCAGTAAAGCTCGTCGGCTTTAGCCCACTGGCGCAGTCTGCCCTCTGCCATCACCCCGATGTCATCGGCGATGGAGAAAGCCTCGTTCTGGTCATGTGTGACAAGGATGCCGGTGATCTTGTCGTGTTTGAGTAACGTGCGAACCTCTTGCGCCAGGTGCACCCGCCGATCACTGTCCTGGCCACTGAACGGTTCATCGAGCAGCAGCACTGGCGGCCTCGGGGCCATCGCGCGAATAAGTGCAATGCGTTGCTGTTGGCCGCCGGAGAGCTGGTGCGGGTAGCGCCGCGCAAGCCCTTGCAACGACACGAGTTCCAGCAACTGTTGGACGCGTGATGCGATTTCGGATTTTGAATGCCTGTGCAATCCAAATGCGATGTTTTGGGCAACCGTCAGGTGCGGAAACAAGGCGAGATCTTGGAACACCATCCCAACGCGGCGCGCCTCGGGTGTCCACTGGTGCACGGCGTTCGCGACTTCGTGGCCACTGACCGTGATGTTGCCAGCGCGCGGCGATTCAAAGCCTGCAATCGCGCGAAGGATTGTGGTCTTGCCACAGCCACTTGGGCCGAGTAAACACGCAATATCCCCTTGGTTGAGAGCAAAGCTGACGTCCGAGACGACCCGTTTGCCGGCCAACTCCACACTCAGGTTTTCAACTGCAAGTTGCGACGTCATCGGCAAATGATACGCGCTGGTTGCTGCAATGCGAGCCCCGGGCCCCGAGGACGGTTTGCGACCTCGCGCGTGCGCACAAGGTGTTGATTCAGGCACGGATGCGGTCCGAAGTCATCACCTGACAGGCAATGCAGGCGGATCAAGGGCTTGGAAGTTGGTTGAAGTCGATTTGCACGCCGTTGCGGTCGATATGGATGACGCCAAAACCGGCCGGCTCGTCGGCAATCTGGAAGGTGTCGAAGTCCCAGGGTGGTCGTGCCGGGGGCGCCTGGAACAGCACCGAGCGTTGCGTCGCAAACGGCACCCCGTGGCGGTTGCCGGTGAACACGCGGTGCACGTGGCCCGCGCACACGTGGCGCACGCAGCTGTGCCCCGCGAGAATCGCCATCGTCTCGTCGGCGTTGCGCAAGCCGATCTCGTCAAAGGGCGTGATGCCAAATTGCACCGGCGGGTGGTGCATGAAGACGACCACGTGACACGCGTGGCTGTCTGCCAGGGTCCGCGCGAGCCACTCGAGACGCGCCGCGCAAAGCTCGCCGCCGCTCTCCCCCGGGATCAGGGTGTCGAGGCACAGCAAGCGCACGGTGGGTGTGTCGGTGCCGACCTCGGTGTTGCCGGCGCCGGTACGCCCGGGCTCGAGGTCGACACAGTACTGCACGAAGTCCGACGTCGCCGAACCCGGAAAGCCGATCGTGTCGCGCAGCGGCGCACGCGCGTCGTGGTTGCCAACCAGCGGGTACCAGGGCATTGGCAGGCGATCGAGCAAATGCCTCGCGGCGCGGTAGTCCGCCACGCTGCCGGAGTTGGCAATGTCGCCGCTGACCACGCAGCAGTCGGCGTCGGGGTAGTGGGTGACGAGGAACGACACCGCGCGCTCGCATGCGGCCACCGGGTCGCAGCCCAACACGGTGTCGTCGGCGTCGAGGTGCAGGTCGGACAGCCAGAGAACGGTCGGCATGGTGCCACGAACGGAAACCGGGGCCACCACCGTGACACAGCAGTCAGCGCAGCGGCAACTCGGTGGTGTCCTTGATGGCTTCCATGACGAAAGACGCCGACACGTCGCTCAAGGGCACGGCCTGGATCAGGCGTTGGTAGAGCGCATCGTAGGCCGGCATGTCCGCCACTTGCGCCTTGAGCAGGTAGTCGGTGTTGCCCGAGGTGCGCCACACCGAAACGATTTCCGGTTGTGCGCAGACCGCCTCTCGGAAGCGCGCGAGCCAGTCCGCCGTGTGTTCGTGGGTCCGCACCGCGATCAGCACCGTCAGCCCGCAGCCACAGGACTCCGGGTCGAGCACGGCGACCCGCTTGCGGATCACCCCGGCCTGCTCGAGGGCCTTGATCCGTCGCCAACAGGCGTTGCGCGACAGCGACACCCGCTCGGAGAGCGTGTCCAGCGAGGCACTCGCGTCGCGTTGCAGTGCGCGCAGAAGACGTGTGTCGGTGCGATCGAGTGGGCTGTCGGGAATCGGAGGTTTCGAGTGCATTATCAACTGGAATTCATGTTTGGAAGGTATTTTATCCCACAAAAATACCCTCTGAGGGAAATTATTCGTAGATCAGCCCTGTTCGATGTGAATTTTGAGACACCTGAACGGTGCCGTTCCGCCATGCTGTTCCCCCAGTCAACTGCGAGACACATCGGATGCACACCCTCA
>JBCCUP010000114.1 GCA_039196715.1 Pseudomonadota bacterium | reverse complement strand
GTCGATTGAGACGCACAGGTGCGAATTCAGGGAACCAAACTGACCCCAGAAACCCGAGCGTGTGTCCACCAGAATTGTGCGCGCGAATGCAACACCATCAGAAATCTCAAACCGAGGTTGATCACGGTAAACACCTTGCGGCTATCTTGATTGCGTTTGCCCTGCTACCCACGCACGGCAGTGTTTTTGCCCCCATCGTCACGCCGGGCGACGTCGGCTACATCCAGGAAATCTGGGTTGTGCGCGTCCTCTCCCTTTGTCTAACTCGGCGCCAAACACCTAGCCTCCTGGTATTACGACATCATGTTCTTGCTTGGGGTCGTCTTTTTTCTCTGAACGCTTCGAAAAGTTGCAATCTACGTCAGCCTCGTTGTCGTGGGACACTCGATCACCATGCTCGCCGGCGTGTGCTCGGTTAGGGCGTCAACGCCGATATCATCGGGTTCTCGGTCATCTCCGAGGCACTCAACAACCTCGGCGACTTCACGACCTGGTTTGGGCACCAACCCGACGCCAAAGCGGCGACTCTTGTCTTTGGCCTCATCCACGGCACCGGACTCGCCACCAAGATCCTCAAGTACCGCATCTCTGAAAAAGGTGTGTTGGCTAAGCTGTTGGCCTGCAACGTCGTGGTCGAGGGCAGTCAAGTCCTGGCGTTGTGCGTGAACCTGATCGCGATGGGTTGCCTGGATCGAAGCGATCGCGTTCCACGCCGAGCGATTGGCGTGAATGCGGTGATCATCGTCCTCAGTATTGCCGTGATGGCACAGCACATCACGGGCTACCTCCTTGACCACCCCCACTGAGCCCGGTCGAGAGCTTGCCTCCGTGTTCACCGTTGAAATGCCTGATACAACCACGTTGCAAAGTCCGACGCGTCTCCGCCATTCCGCGTGGGTCGCTTCTGTTGGTGTAGCGCTGATTCTCGTCGCCGTGGTCCGACCCGTTGAGTACGGCATCGACTCGAGCGCTGCGGGGCGCGTGCTTGAGCTGACCGAGATGGGCGAAATCGAGCAAGAGCTCGCAGTTGAGGCTGAACAGGATAAGCTCGAGTGCGGCGATGACCAGGAACCTCGCTGCTCGAGACGCTGATCGGTGTGTGCCTGGTCTCCGCGCACGCTCAGGAAGCGTGTCGCGACAAGGTCGTGTTCATCTGCCAACCGGGCGAGTGGGCGGAAACCAAACTGGTGATGGCGACCGACCAACACGTTTACCTCAGTTGGCAAGCAACCTGTGTTCGAACCCATTTCGACCTGCACGCCCACGCCCACGCCCAGTCCACGACCTACGAGAAGGGCGCGGCAAGACCGACAGGTCGGGCTGCGTGGTCGCACCGGTTGCCGAAGAGCACGGGTGCTTCTGGCGCGACCGCGAGTAGCAGACGGTGGGCATCACGAAGCGGCTCAAGGGGGACTACCGCGAATTCGCCATAAAGCGGTGAGTGCTATTGTCGTCTCGCCAGTGTTGTTGATCTACGGCCTCGACGAACGTCAGTTGCAACACGAAGTGGTACTGCGTCATGTGTGCGGGTCGGTGACCCCGTGCAACGCACGTTCGGTCGGTCAATCCTGTTTTGTTCGCCAAATCTCGGCGACGAAAAGGCCTCCAGATGCTGCAGCCTGGGCATTTCGGTATCCGTTTCCTGAGTGAGCGCAGGCGTTGTTATCGCTCGTAAAGGCCACTTTCCAGCCAACAATGCCGTCAGCGTATTCAACATTGGTGCGCAGCGCCGCGTGTGGCTCGGAGTTGTGGTAGTTGTGGGTGTCGCAGACGTTGGCGTTGCCCAGCCAGGCGACATCACCGCCTGCCTCAGCTTTGAAGGCCAGCATGGGTGGGTTTGAAATGGTGCTACTTGCGTATCCGCTCAGTATGACAAAAGGGGCGCCATCGTCAGGAAACGCGACGTGGGTAGCTGGGTAGGCTGTGCCTGTGCTCGCGTATATTGCTGGAGTCCAGATGTTGCCAATCTTTTGGCCTGTTTTGAGGTTGTGAAACTCGCCCCGGTCCTCGACGGTGATCGCTGTTCCGTCAGTGGCGAAGCCCATGTCAGAGTGGTCAGCTTCGGGATTGAGCGAAACTGAACTGTCGTCGCTTGCGATACGGAAATCCGTGAACGGGTAGAAACGCCAGTCGCCCTCGCCGGGGTGCGTATTGACTGCTGGACCGCCGACGTAAGGACCGGCGCCATTGTGGCCAGCGTGTTTAAAACTGAATGCAACGCCAGACTTGTCAGGCGCAACGCCAACCCTGTCAAGAGCCGCACTCCTGCTCTTCGAGGGTTGGCCGGCGCCATTGACCACGCGCAGAGCGTGCGCCACATTGCCTCCCGGCAATTCGACCGCCATCACTATGGCATCAGCGCCACTGTCAGCGCGAAACGCGATCATGGCGCCATCGGCACTGATAGAGCCTGCACCACCCATTGGGGAAGCAAAGCCGCCTGTAAAACTCAGGTTCGTTGCAGTACCGCCTGCATCGAGATTGATCGACAGTCCAGACATTGCGAGCACAGTACGGTGGCTGTCTGTGGCGGCGTTGTATTCCATCAGGGCTGCGGGGGAGCGGTCAAAGTAGTAGCCCACTCCTGGCTGTGTCGGTGACCATTGAAAATCGCGCATTTCGCCGACGCGCAGCGCGCGAATCACGCTGTAGTCGCGACCATCGTACAAGAGCCGACCCATTGACCCGCCGTGTGTGATCAGGTAGTGACCACTCGCATCCCACGGGGAATGCATCGCATACTCGTTCTTGGTCACGTTGACGTCTTCGGAGCCAAAGGCCGCGATCGCAGTGGCGTAGGTTGAGACGCGCGTAATCCTGATCTCGTAGTCGAGTGTTGGGTGCGGGAATACGGCAGTTTCGCCCGCACGTGCCGGTAAGTCCGCCACCGTCGGGGTGTAACGCGCCAAAGCACCTGAGCTGGTAGACTCAAAAAGTGGAATGTGGCGCTGTGAGGGTGATTCTTGTTCCTCGCTATCGATACGCTCACGGTCACCGAGAGCGATCTGAGGAGTTTGGGCGATCAGCGTAGGTGTGCTGTCTGGTGAGAACGAGGCGTTGAACAGGTTTACTTCGCCAGCGACGCCTGGCCGTTGTGAGAACACCCGCTCGGAGCTGCTCGACACAAAATCGAAACGCACACCTATCGACACGAGCTGTTTCTCAATTTCTTGTACGTCGGTTGCAGTGTCGTAGCCTCGTTCGAGCGCACCGTAGGTTGCGAAACTTGTGTTTGCGGACTCAGACAGACGGAAGTGCCTTGACCCTGCGTGCGCGTCGAAAACTGCCGCGGACTCGACAACGACAGCGACGGTGTTATCAACGTGGTGTAGTTCGAGGTCGGGCGGGGTGTCGAACAGAGTTGATGCCTCATTGGGTGCGAATACAAAAGATTGCCAAAAACAGTGTAGGTTCAATCGAACAGACGCGTCAGGTACGCTCTGCCAGCCCAGAGTCTGTTTGCTGATCTACGCCAAAGGCCAGAGGCGACGGGACGCAACGTGGTCATGACATGCCGAACGGGTAAGGAGCCATCACATCGGTTCCATCCACTGCTCTACAGTGGGCAGCGAGAGATCTTACGCGCTCTGTACGTTGCCCCTATGAGCTGTGGTTAATTCCGAGCGACGCAAGCAGGTGCAGTGGCCACACGCGTCAGCTGTGACGGTCGCGGCAGGCGCGAGGCGGCTAACGACGTTCAAGGAGCCCCTCACGTCGGCATCGTTGCGGGACCCTATCGAATTGACGTTTCGGTCCTTTCAACGGCCCGTCGGCAGTACGGATTGGGCCTGGGCTGTCCCTCGCGCGCAGTAACTTGCGCTCTGGGGGCGCTGGCATCCGGTTCGGTGTACTCTGCCGGGCACCGCAGCACACCCGAGCCCCGCGATGGACAGAGCCTTCCAGATCAGCCAGTCGATGACGCCGGCAGGCGACCAGCCGACTGCGATCTCGACCTTGAGCGGTGGCCTGGACGGGGGGCTGGCCTACCAGACCTTGCTCGGTGTGACCGGCTCTGGCAAGACCTTCACCATTGCCAATCTGATCCAGCAACACCAGCGGCCGGCCATGGTGCTCGCGCCGAACAAAACGTTGGCGGCGCAATTGTACGGTGAGATGAAGGAGTTCTTCCCGAACAACGCGGTGGAGTACTTCGTCTCCTACTACGACTACTACCAGCCCGAGGCCTACGTGCCGGCGTCCGATCTCTACATCGAGAAGGACGCCTCGGTGAACGAGCACATCGAACAGATGCGGCTCTCGGCCACCAAGTCGCTGTTCGAGCGGCGTGACGCGATCATCGTCGCGACGGTGTCGTCGATCTACGGACTGGGAGACCCGCAGTCCTACCACAAGATGGTGCTGCACCTGGCGCGCGGGTCGCTGATCGACCAGCGCCAGTTGTTGCGTCGACTCGCGGAGTTGCAATACAAGCGCAACGACATGGAACTCGGTCGCGGATGCTACCGTGTGCGCGGCGAAATCATCGACATCCACCCAGCGGAGTCCGACGGCGAAGCCGTGCGGGTCGAGCTCTTTGACGACGAGATCGAGTCGCTGCGCTGGTTCGACCCCTTGACCGGCGAGATTCTGCGCACGGTGCCGCGACTGACGATTTACCCCAAGACCCACTACGTCACTCCGCGCGAGGTGTTGTTGAACGCAGTGGAGAGCATTCGCGAGGAGCTTGGTCAACGCCTCGCGGTGCTGCGCGAGCAGAACAAACTCGTCGAAGCGCAACGGCTTGAGCAGCGCACCCGCTACGACCTCGAAATGATCCACGAGCTCGGCTACTGCAGCGGTATCGAAAACTACTCACGCTACCTGTCGGGCCGGGCCGCGGGCGAGCCGCCGCCGTGCCTGTTCGACTACCTGCCGCCCGATGCGATGCTGTTCATCGACGAGAGCCACGTGACGGTGCCGCAGCTCGGTGCAATGTACAAGGGCGACCGCTCGCGCAAGGAGAACCTCGTCAGCTACGGCTTTCGGCTGCCGTCGGCACTCGACAACCGGCCGCTGCGATTCGACGAGTTCGAGGCGATGATGCCGCAGACGGTGTTCGTGTCCGCGACGCCCGGCGACTACGAAAAACGCCGCAGCGACCAGGTGGCCGAGCAGGTGGTGCGACCGACAGGGCTGGTTGACCCGGCGGTGGAGATCCGCCCGGTCGGCACACAGGTGGACGACCTGCTGAGTGAAATCGGCAAGATGGTCGAGCGGGACAGTCGGGTGCTGGTCACCACGCTGACCAAGCGCATGGCCGAAGACCTCACCGACTACCTCGCCGACCACGGCGTCAAGGTGCGCTACCTGCACTCGGACGTCGACACCGTCGAACGGGTTGAGATCATCCGCGACCTGCGGCTTGGCGAGTTCGACGTGTTGGTTGGCATCAACCTGCTGCGCGAGGGCCTCGACATGCCCGAAGTGGCTCTGGTGGCCATCCTCGACGCGGACAAGGAGGGTTTCCTGCGCTCGGAGCGCTCGCTGATCCAGACCATCGGCCGCGCCGCGCGCAACGTCGAGGGCCGCGCGATCCTCTACGCCGACAAGATCACCGGCGCGATGCAGAGTGCGATCGCCGAAACCGAGCGGCGGCGCGAAAAGCAGCAACAGTTCAACCAGGCCAACGGCATCGACCCGCAAACCGTGCGCAAGCGGGTCACCGACATCATGGAGCTCGGTGGCATCGTGCGCGGCGGCCGCTCCGCGGCGGCCCGCAAACGGCAAGCCAGCGAGCCCAAGCTCTCGCCAACGCAAGCCGTGGCCGAGATCGACAAGCTCGAGACGCAGATGCTCGAGCACGCGCGCAACCTGGAGTTCGAAGAGGCGGCGGCGTTGCGCGACCGCGCGCGCGCCCTGCGCGAGCGCTACCTTGGTCCCGGGGAGTTGGCGTGATGCGCGAGCTGCTGATCCTGCGTCACGCCGACGCGTCTGCAGCCGAGCCCGGCCAACCCGACATCGAACGGCCACTCAGTGCGCGTGGCCGCGCACAGATGGCGGCTCTCGGTCCGGTGCTCGCCCCGCTGCTCGGGGGCGACATCGACATTGTCGCGAGTGCCGCTACGCGCACGGCCGAGACCGCCCGGTTGCTGGCCGCGGCACTCGGCACCTCGGCGGAACGGCTGGTGCTGGAGCGCGACCTCTACGACGCGAGCGCGGGCAGTCTGCTCACGCGGGTGCAGGCGCTCGACGCCACGTGCACGCGGGTGGCACTGGTGGCGCACAACCCGGGGGTCTCGGTGCTTGCGCACAGCCTGGTGACCGCCCGCGTGGCGGGCTTTGCGACCGCCGGCTGGGCGCTGTTGCACGTCCCGGACCCGTGGGCGTCATTGGCGCCCGGCGTCGCCGCGTTGCATCACTCCGGCTGAGCCGGGGCGCGGTGCCACTCGGTGGCCTCGGCGTCCGTGGACAGGGCCTCGAGAAAGGCGACCATCTGTCGTAGTTCCTCATCTGTCAGCGCAATTGGCGAGAGCTCGTGCTCGGTGCGGCCGGTTCGGCTCGGCGGCGGAGCGCGGTAGTGTTCCATCACCGCCATCAAGCTGGTGGCGCTGCCATCGTGAAACCATGGCCCGGTGCGGGCCACCTCGCGCAGACCCGGCGTCAGAAAGGCCCCGGTCAGCAGGTACGGCACCTCGACCCGCCACATGTCGTCGAGGTGTGTGCACGCGGTCGCGTCGCCACTGACGGTGCCGGCACAGTTGAACGGGTTTTGACCGATCAACTCGATCGCCCGGCTGCGGCCGGGGTCGGCCCCGGCGGTGTGCACCGGCGCAGTGCCAATGTTGTGGAATTGGTTGTTGCGGAAGTGCTGCCCGAGGTGGCAGTCGAGGCAGTGGGTGCGCGAGCCGAGGAAGAGCATCAGGCCGCGCTGGGCATCGTCGCTGAGGTGTGTGTCGGCATCGGTATCGCCGTCCGCGAGCGCATAGGCGTAGCGGTCGAAGGGGGTGGGCTGCGGCCGCAGTTGCCGTTGGTAGGCCGCGAGCAGCTTGCCGACCTCGGCGAAGTGGCGGTCCACCGTGGTACGTACCGCCGCGGGCAGTGCCTCCCAGGCCGCGCGTTCGGCCGCGCTGCGCCGCGGACTTGCCGGCGGCAGGCCCTCGAGCATCGCACTCGGCAGCGGCTCGCCGACCACCTCGGCGTAGCGCTCGGCGTGGTGGGGCTGGGCGGCGAGCCATTGCAACAACGACACGCGGTCGCGGTCGAGTTCGGCGCGGTTCTCCAGCGGCCCCAGCGCCTGTGACCAGAGTGAGTCGGCGCTGCCATCGCGGTTGAACCAGCGCTTGTCGGCGATCCCGATCAAGCCCGGGGCATTGCGCGTGTCCGGGTGCGAGCGCGCCCGACCGTCAGTGAAGGCGCGCCCAGGCGCATGGCAGCTCGCGCACGACTGACGGCCGTCGCGGCTCAAGCCGGTGTCGAAGAACAGCTGTTGGCCCAGTGTCGCGGCGGCCCGCGCCGTCGCAGTCAACGGCGGTGGTGGGTCGCGCGGCAGCGCCATGGCGTTGATCAGGGCGACCTGCGCAGGTGATGGCCGCTCGGCGACGACAAAGGCCTCGGTGTCGATTGCCAGGCGAAACTGCGCGCTGTCGGCGCCCGCCGTGGTGGTGAACATGATGTCCACCAGCCACACGCCAACCACGTCGAAGACGAGGTCCGGCAGCACCCAGTGACCCGACTCGAAGCGGGGGCTCACGTCGGTGCTGATGCCTTCGCGTGGCAGGCTGAGCCGCACAGCCGTGACGTCGTCCGGTTGGCGTCCCTCGACCGAGAACACCCAATCACGGCGGTCGTTCAAGGCCACCGGCTCACGCTCGGGTGCGAGTGTGGTCGGCACACCCTGCTGACTTACGACGGTGCGCGGGTAGAAGGTCGAGCTCGCGGCGCCGTTCGCGGACGCCGACCCGACGGTGCAGAGCGAGAGCAGGGCGGCGAGGGCGAATCGGGGCAGAACCATGGTCGGGCGATAATCTCGGCAGTCAGGCGTCTCGTGCAGCAAATCCCGATCCGGCTGGCCGTTCGAAGCATGCATGGGGTGTCGCGTTGGTCCATCTTAGTGGCCGGGACAGACAAGGGTAAGCGCCAATGGCAGCGCACACTCGCGCCGTCCAAACGGCATATACTGTGCTCCAGTGCCGTGTTGATCCGTCCGACGGAGGAAGCTGCGGTGTTCGCGACCATTCAATCAGAACTTCAACGGGCCACGGGTGACATCGAATCCGCACGCGGGTTGCCAAACCCCTGTTACACGGATCCCGACGCACTCCTGGCCGAACGGGACGGGGTGTTCTCGACCGGCTGGGCCGGAATCGGCTACGAGAAAGACGTGCCCAGGGCCGGGGACGCCACGCCGATCACGTTCCTCGGCGTACCGTTGCTGATGGTGCGCGGCCGTGACAATCAGGTGCGGGTGTTCCAGAACACCTGCCGACACCGGGGTATGGTGCTGGTTGACGAGCCGACCCACCTCAAAGGCGTCATCCGCTGCCCTTACCACTCCTGGTGCTATGCGCTCGACGGCAGTCTCAAGGCGACGCCGCACGTGGGCGGACCCGGGCACAACACCCACGACGCCATCTCACCGAAGGACACCGGGCTGATTGCGTTTCGCACGACCGTCTGGCTCGGTGTGGTTTTCGTCAACCTCTCGGGTGATGCGCCGCCGTTCGAAGACTACTGCGGTGATCTCACGACACGCTGGCGCGAATTCGACCGCCCGTTGTATCACGCGGGGCCCGACTCGAGCTTCACACTCGATGTCAACACCAACTGGAAGCTCGCGGTCGAAAACTACTGCGAGAGCTACCACCTGCCGTGGATTCACCCGGCGCTGAACAGCTATTCGCGCCTGGAAGACCACTACAACATCCTGTCACAAGGGCATTACGCCGGGCAGGGTACACGTGTGTACCGGCCGACCTTGAGCGAAGACGGCAGACAGTTTGACGATTTCGACGACCTCGACACCATGTGGTCCGCCGGCGCCGAATACATCACGGTGTTCCCCAATGTGATGCTCGGCGTGCACCGTGACCATACCTTCGCGATCGTGCTCGAACCGATCTCGCAGTCGCGGACGCGCGAGCACATAGAGATTTTCTACGCGTCCGAACGCAGCGCCGGGCCTGATATGGCCGACCTGCGACAGACCAACACCACCATGTGGAAAACCGTTTTCGAAGAAGACATCGGTGTGTGCGAAGGCATGCAGCGCGGACGGGCTGGGCCCCGATTCGACGGCGGCGTCTTTTCGCCGGTGATGGACAACGCGACCCATTGCTTTCACCAGTGGGTCGCCGGACGTTACCTCGCCCACGCTGACCGGACTGCGTGACGCCGGATACAGGCGCACTTGCGTCTGCGTTGTCCGACGCACTTGCCACGGGCGACGACACCGCGGTCAGCGCGGCTTACGCGGCCATCGGTGCGTACCACGCTGCGCGCGGCGAGGTCGATGGCGCGTGTTTCTTCTGGACCCAGGCACTGGTGTTTGCCCTGTGCGCCGGCGACCCGGTGGCGGAGGCCACACTGCGGGAGCGGTTGACACAGCACGGCCGCGTGTAGCGGCTGAGGACTGCCTGTCCGGTTTTCCGTGCCTTGCTGCTCAGCCGCGCCCGCGCCGCCGGCGCAGGCCGGCGAGCCCGAGCAGAGTCAGAGCGCCCAGGGCACCGCCACCGCCGCTCACACTTCCCGCGGGGATCACCGCGCCACTCAGGTCGGCGGCTTTGGCGTCCACGCCCTTTTCAAGCTTGGTCTCGAGCTTGGAGCGCGTTGCCAGCGTGGCGCCCACGGCCAGGGTGTAGGTGCCGGCCCGGTAGCCGTAGACACCGATCACCGTTGTGCCGCCGACCAGGCTCTCGACGCAGTCCTCGGCTGCCGTACCGCCTCGGTAGCTGCGGCAGTCGAAGTTGGTCAGGCTCGGAAAGCCGCTGGCATCGGTGTAGAGGTCGATGTCAGCGCTGAGGTTGCTCAAGCTGATGGACGCCGCCGCGACGCCGGCGGTGTTCTGCACGCTGTAGTAGTGCCACTCACCTTGTTGGATTGCCGCGGTCTGCTGGGTGCCCGTGGCGATGCTGAGGGTGTTGTTGCGCGACGTGACCGACAGCGCGAAATCGCTCGCGGCAAAGCCGTAGACGCCGACCCAGAGGGGACCTGTGCCCTGCGTGACCGTGCACTGTTCGCTCTGCGTGCCGGCAGCAAAGCTGCGGCAATCGAAAGCCTGCAAGGTCGGCTCGGCTCCGCTGCGGACATAGAGGTCTGCATCAGCGGTCAACTGAGCGAGGTTGATCGCCAGCGTGGTGCCCGCCGCTGCGCCGGTGATGCGGTAGGTGTGCCAGGCCTGCAGACCCACGGTGTGCTCCAGTGTCTGGCCGACAGCCACGGTGCCCGTGGTGGATCCACCGCCGCCGCCGCCGCCGCCATCGCCGCCGCCATCGCCATCGCCGCCATCGCCATCGCCATCGCCGCCGCCATCACCGCCGCCATCGCCGCCACCGCCACCGTCACCGCCACCGTCACCGCCGCCGTCTGCAGCGAGGCCC
>JBCCUP010000113.1 GCA_039196715.1 Pseudomonadota bacterium | reverse complement strand
GGACAAACGCGACGCGATCCTGCGCGCCGCGACGGTCGTCTTTGCGCGCGACGGCTACCACGGCTCCGGCATCAACGACATCGCCGCCGAGGCCGCGATCTCCAAGGCCAACCTCTACCACTACTACAGCAACAAGGACGAGCTGCTGCACGCGGTCATCCACGCGCACCTGACCGAGATCGTCGACGCACTCGAGGGCGCGCGCGACCCGGCGCTCGTGGCCGAGGCCCAGTTGCAGGCCTTCATCGGCGCGCTGCTCGACACCTACCGCGACGCCGACGCCCAGCACCGCGTGCAAGTGCACGACATGGGCAGCCTGCCGGACGATTTGCAAGCCGATCTCAAGGCGCTCGAGCGCGACATCGTCGCGGTGTTCTCTGGCGCGCTGACCGGCGCCCTGCCCGCGTTGGCCGAGCGGCGCCACCTGCTCAAACCCGTGACCATGTCCCTGTTCGGCATGCTCAACTGGCACTACATGTGGTTCCGGCCCGGCGGCTCGATGAGTCGGGATCGATACAGTCAGCTCGCCTTCGACATCATCCTCGGCGGCGCGCGCGAAGCGCTCGCACGAGACGGGGGCTGATCGCTTGATTGTTGCCAGAGCCAGTGCCTACCATTTCCCCGTTCTCCGCGTCGCGACGACGCGAAGCCTGCGGTGCGCCCGCACCGCCACCCCCTCACCCATCAGGAGATTGCCATGAAACTCAAACTCGGCCTGCTCGCCGCCCTGCTGCTCGGCACGCAGGCGCAGGCGCAAACCACCATCAGCATCGGCACCTGGTTGTCGCCGGCACACCCACAGAACTCCGTCGTGCTCGAGACCTGGAAAACCCAGCTCGAGGAAGCCAGCGACGGCCGCCTGACGGCCAAGCTCGAGTACCACAACGGCCACCCGAAGGCGATCTTCGACCAGGTCGAAGACGGCACCTACGATGTCGGCTGGAGCTTTCACGGCTACGTGCCGGGCCGTTTCCGCCTGACCGAACTCGCCGAGCTTCCCGGCGCCAACGCCGGCGCGGGTGCGGCCTCTGTCGCCTACTGGCGCACACACGAGCAGTACCTCGCGGACGCTGGCGAGCACGAGGGGCTCAAGCTGATCGCGCTGTTCACCCACGGCCCGGGTCAGATCCACATGACCAACCCGATCGAATCCCTGGCCGACATGAAGGGCAAGAAGATCCGCGTGGGCGGCGGCATCCAGTCGGTGTTGGCCGAGCGCATGGGCATCACACCGGTGCCGGCACCGGGCTCGAAGGTCTACGAAATCCTGCAGCAAGGCGTGGCCGACGGCGTGTTCATGCCGGCGGGCGAGCAGGCGACCCTGCGCCTCTCCGAAGTCGCACCGAACCTCTACCTGTTCCCGGGCGGCATGTACCTCGGCAGCTTCGGCATCTTCATGAACGAGGACTTCTTCGCCGACCTCTCGGCCGAAGACCAGGACGCGCTGATGAGCGTCTCGGGTGAAGCGCTGTCCAAGCTCGCAGGCTCGGTCTGGGAAGCGAATGACAAGGCCGGCCTCAAGCAGGCGCGCGAAGCCGGCAACAACGTGGTCGACATGGGCCAGGCCGACATCGACGCCCTCGCCGACCTCACCGCCGACCTCGACGACAGCTTCAAGGCGAAAGTCGCGGACAGCGGCGTCGACCTCGACGCGGCGATCAGCTTCTACCGCGACACCGCCCAGTCGCTCGAGAACTGAGCCGGTATGACCGCACACCGCACCGCACGCCATGCGCCGTCTCGCTGACCGCATGGCCGACCTCGGCGCCATTGTGTTGATGGCGCTGATGGTCATGACCGCGGTCGACGTGGTCGGTCGCTACCTGTTCAACAGCCCACTCAAGGGCGGCACCGAGCTGACCGAGTTCATGTTGTCGGCGCTGGTGTTCTGCGCCCTGCCGCTGGTCACACTGACCGGCGGCCACGTGATTGTTGAACTGATCACCTGGCGCGTGCCACCGCGCGTCGCCATGCTCGCGCACCGGCTGCTCTACGGCGCCCTCGCCGCGATCCACGCCGCCCTCGCGTTCGGTGTCTGGCGGCTCGCAGCGCGCTCGGTCAAGCGCAACGAGTTGTCCGAGTACCTGCAGCTCCCGGTCGGCTACGTGCAGTACTTTGCGGTCGGGTGTTTGTCGCTCACCGCCCTCGTCTGCCTGTGGCGCTGCCTCGGCCCGCACACCCCGGACGACGCCAACGCGACCTGAGGTCGCCCCAACCCCTCGGAAGCCGCATGATTTCTGCGTTGATCGGTTTCGCCGTCCTCGGCCTCTTGATCCTCGTGCGCGTGCCAATCGCCTTCGCCATGGGGCTGGTGGGGTTCTTCGGCTTCGCCATTGAACGCGGCCTGACCTTCGAGAATTTCTTCGACTTCCGCTGGAAAGTGCCGCTCTCGATGGTGTCGAGCCACGTGGTCTACACCACGCAGGAATACGGTCTGTCGGTGATTCCGCTGTTCGTGCTCATGGGCAACTTCGTCGGCCGCTCCGGCCTCGCGAGCGAGCTCTACGGCGCCGCCTACGCCTGGCTCGGCCACCGCCGCGGCGGGCTCGCCATGTCGACGGTGCTGGCCTGCGGCGGCTTCTCAGCGATCTGTGGCTCCTCACTCGCCACCGCCGCCACTATGTCCCGCGTCGCCATCCCGCCGATGCGGAAATTCAACTACCACGACTCGCTCGCCACGGCCTCGATCGCCGCGGGCGGCACCCTGGGCATCCTGATTCCACCGAGCGTCATTCTGATCATCTACGGCGTGTTCACCGAGACCAGCATCCGCGAGCTCTTCGCCGCGGGCGTGGTGCCGGGCTTGCTCGGTGTGCTGCTCTACGTCGTCGCCGTGCGCTACGTCGTTTGGCGCACCCCCGACGCCGGGCCACCCGGCGAGGCGACGCCGCGCGCCGAACGCTGGCGCGCCCTCGCCCGCGTCTACGGCGTGCTGCTGCTGTTTCTGCTTGTCATCGGCGGCATCTACGCCGGTGTTTTCACGCCGACCGAGGCCGCCGGCATCGGCGCCACCGGCGCCTTCCTGATTGCGCTGGCCAAGCGCAGCCTGAGCTTCTCGATTCTGCTCGAGATCCTGCGCGACTCGGTGAAAACCTCAGCGATGCTGTTCACCATCCTGATCGGCGCGCTCACACTCTCGAGCTTTGTCACGCGCACCGGCTTCCCGAACCTGCTGGCCGACTGGCTGACCGGCCTCGGCGTGCCGGCCATGGCGACGCTGTTCGCGATGCTCGCGATCTACATCGTGCTGGGCATGATCCTCGAGAGCCTGTCGATGCTGTTGCTGACCCTGCCGGTGTTCTTCCCGATCGTGCAGCAACTCGGTTTCGATCCGGTGTGGTTCGGCATCGTCGTGGTGGTGGTCACCGAGATCAGCCTGATCACGCCACCGGTGGGGCTCAATGTGTTCGTGCTCTCGGCAATGGTGCCCGACATACCGACGCGCACCATCTTCCGCGGCGTGGTGCCCTTCTGGATCGTCGACATCCTGCGCTTGGCGTTGCTGGTCGCGATACCGGCGCTCTCGCTCTGGTTGCCGTCCCTGCTCTACCGCTGAACCTCGCGCGAGTCGGCGCGCTCAGGCGGCGTCGCGCGACAGCGGTTCTTCCATGCCGGGTTCGAGCAACGCCGTGACGACGTGCTTGATCAAGCCGTTTCGCGGTGCGTTCGCGGGCCAGACCGCGTAGGCCGTGAGCCCATCGAGTTGCCAGTCGGGGAGCACCGTCTGCAAGCGGCCAGCGGCGAGGTCGTCGGCCACCAGGCACTCCGGCACGATAGCAAGCCCGGCACCCGCACACACCAGGTGCGACATGGCTGTCGCGCTGTTGACACTCATCCGCGACTCGCGGTTGGCCAACACGACCCGTTTGCCGTCGCGCACGAACTCCGGCTTCTTGAACCAGACCGGCGCGAGCTCGAGCCAGTGCCAAGCTTCGAGGTCCTTGGGTCTCTGTGGTGTCTCTCGGGTTGCGGCATAGGCCGGCGTGACCACCAATACGCGCCGCAGATCGCACAGCTTCTGCGCCTCGAGCGCGCTGTCTTTCATGTCGCCGACCCGAATTGCCATGTCGTAGCCGTCGGCAATCACGTCCTGCACGGTGTCGGAGAACTCGAGCGACACGCGCACGTGCGGGTTCGCGTGCGTGAACGCGGCAAAGCGCGCCGAGAGCTGGGTGCCGGCCAGAAACGCGGGCACGGTGACCCGAAGCAAACCGGAGAGTTGCTCCGAGTGGCGCGCCACCCGCTGCAGGCCACGCTCGGCGGACTGCAGCATCGCGTGGGCGGACTCGAGCAGCTGCTCGCCGTCAGGCGTCAGCGACAGGCGTCGGGTCGAGCGGTAGATCAGCGCCGTGCCGAGCCGCTCCTCGAGCTGCTTGACGTGGTAGCTCACCACCGACGGCGACAGCCGCAGCGATTCGGCCGCGCCCCGAAAGGAGCCGTGGTCGACGGTCTTCGCGAAGATCGCAATCTGCCGAAGGGTGTCCAGCATTAGTCTATTTTCCCGAACAGTGATTTCTGATAGCGCAATCTTATAAAACAATCTTACAGCGAATAGAGTGCCTCCACACCCGTTCGGCCCCGCCGGGCGGCCGACTTCACCCTCCGTGAGAGATGCCATGAACGCTATCAACACCACCCTCGCTGCCGCCGCCCTCGCCTTGGGCACGGTCACTGGCGCCGCCCTGGCCGACGACAAGGCCACCGTCCAGGTCTTCTACGAGCTGCTGAGCAACCCGGGCTCCGAAGCCCACACCGCCGCCTTCGACGCCGCCACCGCCGACAGCTGGGAGAGCATTGGCAACTACTCCGGCAAGAACAAGACAAAGGACGAGTTCCTCGGTCAGATGGGCGGTTTCAGCCAGCTCATGCCCGACCTCAACTGGGCCGTCCAGGAGATGATCCAGGAAGGCAACAAGGTCGTCGTGCGCAGCCGTGCCACCGCGACACCCCAGGCCCCGCTGTTCGGCGTCGACGGCGAAGGCCGCGGCTTCGACATCCTGACCATCGACATCCACACCGTGGTCGACGGCAAGATCCAGCAGACCTACCACGTCGAAGACTGGGCCGGCGCGCTGCAGCAACTCAAGGGCATGTAGGGCACACCGCCCCCACCCGCCATCCAACGGCACCGCCGGGCACGCCGCCCGGCGACGCCAATCACCACGACCACAGGACAACACCCATGACCCGCAAAACCCTGTTTGCACTGCTGACCAGTGCCTTGCTCACCCTCGGCCTGAGCCAGAAAGCCACCGCTGACCTCGACGCCACCAGCCAGGCCACCCTCGACACCGTGATGGCCCTCATGGGCGCCATGGGCAGTGGCGACATGGCCAAGATGGACGAACTCATGGCCGACGACATGGTCTGGCACAACGAGGGCGACAGCGCCCTGCCCTGGATCGGCCCGTGGCAAGGCAAGGACGAGGTCTTCGCTTTCCTCAAGACCTTCAGCGAAAACTGGCAGACCACGCTCTGGGAGAACCAGGACGTCTTGGCCGCCGGTGACACGGTTGCGGTGTTCGGTCGCATGAACGGCGTGACCACGCAATCGGGCAAGGACATCGGCGCCTTTACCTTTGCGCTGCGCGCCAAGGTCAGCGACGGGAAGGTCGTGCTCTGGAACTGGTTCGAAGACAGCTACGCCGTGAGCCAGGCCTACCACGGCCAGTAGGTCGACTCTAGGGCGCCGTCGGCGAGGTCGATATCCCGATCTCGCCGGTGTCGATCTGGCGCGCTGCGAAGGCGTGTCTCGGCTGCGTAACGAGCACACACACGACAAACCCATGGCGTTGATGCGCCCGTTCGACGCGTGTGACCCCCGCACGGTAGAGTGGCGGGCCACCCTGTTCGGGCCGTTCGCATGCTGCTCTCCCTGCCGTCGATCTCCCACCGAGCGCGCGCGTTGTGGCGCGCCGTGGTGACAGTCGCCCTGCTCGGGGGGCTCGCCGCCTGCAGCATCTCGCCAACCCACCCCACGCTCAAGGACGCCACGCTGCCCGAGCTCGTGCCGGTGCGGGCCTTCACTGCCAACCTGGATTTCACCGGCGGCTTCACCGTGTCGCCCGACGGCACGAAGTTGCTGTGGAGTGGCGTCAGCCGCTTGCGGCCCGCGCTGTACTGGCGCGACCTGACGTCCGGTGAAACCGGGGTCAAGCGCTTCAAGAAGCGCTCCCCCGACGCGTTCTGGGCGGCCGACAGCCAGCACATTCTCTACCACGCCGATGGGACAGGCCGGGAAAACTACCAGGTCGTCGCCTGGAACACCGAATCAGGTGAGCAGGGTGCACTCACACCCGACGGTGACGTGCGTGCCTTCGTGGTCCACGTTCCGCGCAGCGCGTCGGACGACATCTATATCGCCCACAACGGGCGCGACCGGCAGTGGTTCGACCTCTACCGCTACAACCTCACGCACCGCATCGCCACGCTGCGCAGCGAAAACCTCAACGCGGTGGTCAACCGCATGCTGGACGACGGCGGACGCGAGCTGCTGCGCATCCGCCTCGAGGGCGACGAGTTCATCGCCGAAGCCCGAACGGGCAGCGAATTCCGGGAGATCCTGCGCCACGACCGGTTCACCGAGTGGCACCCGTTTGACTTCTCCGCCGACAAACAGAGCGTGTTGGGCCTGAGCAACCGCGGGCGCGACAAGCTCGCCTACGTGTCCACGCGGCTCAGCGACGGCGTCGAGACCGTGCTGGTCGAGCACCCGAATGTCGACGTCGGCAACGTCTACATCGACCCGGACACCAAGGAACTCCTGTACCACCAGAGCTACGACGGTTACCCTGCCGACACCGCCCGCGACCCGGCACTCGAAGCCCTGTTGGCACCGCTGCGCAGCGACGCCCCGCACAGCGTCAACATCAACAGCCTCAGCCGTGACCGCAGCACCGGCACCGTCACGCGCTACGACCACACCGGCTCGACCTACTACCTGATCGAGGACGGCGGCACGACGCTCACCCGGCTCGGCGAGTCCCCGAGCCGCAAACGCGCCGATGTGTGGACCAACAAGGTGCCGTTCAGTATCCCGGCCCGCGACGGGCTGATGCTGCACGGCTACCTCACCCGACCCAAGCTCCCGGCCGACAGCGGCCCGCTCCCGACCGTGTTGCACGTGCACGGCGGCCCCTGGGCACGGGACCACTGGGGCCACGGCGACATGAACCAGATGCTCGCGAACCGCGGCTACGCCGTGCTGCAGGTCAACTACCGTGGGTCGTCCGGCTACGGCCGGGCGCACCGAGACGCGGCCAGGGGCGAGTTTGCCGGGAAGATGCACACCGACCTGCTCGACGCGCTCGACTGGGCGATCGACCAGGGCGTGACCGACCCGGACAAGGTCGCCATCATGGGCGGCAGCTACGGCGGCTACGCGACACTGGTGGGTCTGACCTTCACACCCGAGCGTTTCGCCTGTGGCATCGACGTCGTCGGCCCGTCCGACCTCGCACGTTTGCTCGAAGACGCGCCGCCCTACTGGGGGCCGTTCATGCCCTTCTGGCACGCCTTTGCCGGCGACCCGTCGGTGCCGGCCGAGCGCGCCGACCTCGACAGCCGTTCCCCGCTCTACCGCGCCGAGGCACTGCGGAGCCCGGTGCTGATCATCCACGGCCGCAACGACCCACGCGTCAAGGTGGACCAGTCCGACCGCATGGTGGCCGCGCTCAAGGCCGCCGGCAAACCCGTGACCTACAAGACCGTCGAGGACGAGGGCCACGGTTTTTCCCACTGGAAAAACCAGCTCGCGTACTTCCGCGACGTCGAGGACTTCCTCGCCGACTGCATCGGCGGGCGCAGCAGCGGCTTCGACTTTTTCTCGCTCGGCGCCTGGGCATTCTAGATGCTGTCGTCACGAGCCGGATAATCGGCTGTAAACAGTGCGGGCGTCGTACGCATTGCTGCGCTTCCGCTGCTGGCCTGTATCAACACGTAAACTGCGCTGCGGTTCTCGCAATTCGCTGTTTTCGCTCGATTCTTCAACTCGTGACAACAGCATCTGGCGTGGGCCTAGGCTCAGGTGTGGCCCGCGCCCACTGGGGCGCTCACCGGGGCACTGGCGGCGAGCAGGCTCGCGTTGCCGCCGGCCGCCGTGGTGTCAATGCACACGTGCCGCTCCACCAGGAACCGGCCGGCGTAGTCCGCTGATTGCAACAGCGGCACCAGTGCCCCGTCGCGCGCGGCGAGCGCTTCGCGCACCGCCCGGGCCGCCGTGACGTCGCCGTGAAACACCACGCCGTCCACCGGCTCGAGCGCCGTGAGCTGGTCGGGCGTCACCAGCCCGTCGAAGCCCACGGCCGCATCGAGCCCAGGGGCGACGCCCACCGCCGCGCAGCCGAGCGCCCGCACCGCCGCCACCTGCTCCGCTGCGGCAACGGCGCCCGGCCCAAGGCAGAGCACCACACCCCGCGGGTACCGCGACAAGCGATTGGATTCACCGGTCGGCCCCGGCAGCTCGAGCGGCGCGCCCACCGGCTCCGGGTTGACGGTTTGCACCTCGGCCAGCGCGTGTTGCAAGGCCGCCTGCAGCGTGCCGGTGTCTACCGGCGGCCCGCCCGCGTCGGGGGCACCCAACGTCACCAGCGCCTCCTCGGTGAAGCGCGGCACGTAGTGCGGGCCACCGGCTTTCGGGCCGGTGCCCGAGAGGCCCTCGCCACCAAAGGGCTGGCTGCCGACAATCGCGCCGATCTGGTTGCGGTTGATGTAGGCGTTGCCGACCCGCACGCGGCCGAGCACCTGCTGCACGCGGTCGTCGATGCGCGTGTGAAGACCGAAGGTCAGGCCATAGCCCGACGCGTTGATCGCATCGACCACGGCGTCGATCTCGTCGCTGCGAAAGCGGGCGATATGCAACACCGGCCCAAAGATCTCCTCACCGAGGTCCTCGATACCGCCCACGCCGATCACCGCCGGCGCGACAAAGTGACCGTCGGCCGGTGCGTCGGTCGCGACCCGGTCGGACGCGACCCGATCGAGCGCGACCCGGTGGGGCGCCACGCGATCGAGCTGCTTCAGCAGGCGGCCCTGCCGGCGTGCGGTTTCGATGTGCGCTTCGATGCGCGCTTTCGCCGCGGCGTCGATCACCGGCCCGACGTCCGTGCTGAGCGCCCAGGGGTCGCCGAGCCGCAACTCGTCCATGGCGCCGAACAGCATGGCCTGCACACGGTCGGCGATGTCGGCTTGCAGGTAGAGCACGCGCAGCGCCGAACACCGCTGCCCGGCCGACTGGAAACTCGACGCG
The DNA here is from genome assembly GCA_039196715.1 of Pseudomonadota bacterium. Lineage (NCBI taxonomy): Bacteria > Pseudomonadati > Pseudomonadota > Pseudomonadota bacterium. Next base: position 1,511 of record JBCCUP010000113.1, on the reverse strand, counting down.
ACGATGTCGCGCACCGCCTGCTCAGGCAGCGCGGTGCTGTCGACGATCATCGCGTTGAGCCCGCCGGTCTCGGCAATCAGCGGCGCCGAGGGTGCAAGCGACGCGGCCATCGCGCGGTTGATGTGTTGGGCGGTCTGGGTGGAGCCGGTAAAACACACGCCGGCCACCGCCGGGTGGGCCGAGAGTGCTGCACCCACTGCGCGGCCAGTGCCCGGCAGCAGCTGCAGCGCGTCGGCCGGGACACCCGCCTCGTGCAGCAACGCAACCGCGCGCGCTGCAATCAGCGTTGTCGACTCGGCCGGTTTCGCCAGCACCGGGTTGCCCGCCGCGAGCGCCGCGGCGATCTGGCCACTGAAGATCGCGAGCGGGAAATTCCAGGGTGAGATGCAGACAATCGGCCCGCGCGCCGCAGCACCCGCGCCGAGCCGTTCGGCCTCGTCCGCGTAGTAGCGCAGGAAATCCACCGCCTCACGCAACTCGCCCACGCAGTCGAGCGGCGTCTTGCCCGCCTCGCGCGCCAGCAACGCAAAGAACTCACCGAAGGCCGCCTCAAACAGATCCGACGCGCGGCGCAAGGCCGCGGCCCGCTCGGCCACCGGCACGGTGGCCCAGGCAGACGCACACGCGTGGGACACCGCCAATGCGACATCGGCGTCGTTGCAGCGCACCACCGAGCCGACCGTCTCGTCCAGTCGCGTCGGCGATGCAACGTGCACCGTCTCGTGGTCGCCCTCGGCCCAGCCGACAATGGCTGGCCGTGCGTGCCAGTGCTGCGTTTTGAACGGTTCGCGAGCGGCGTCGATCGCAGCCAGGGTGGTCGCATCGTTCAGGTCGAAGCCAGCCGCGTTGGTGCGGCTGGGCCCGTACAAGCGCGCTGGCAACGGGATCCCGGGGTTCGCCACCGCGCCGTCGAGCGCGTCGAGCGCGTCAAAGGGGTCGGCCGCGACGTCCTCGGGCGGAATGGCCTCGTCGACGATCTGATTGACAAAGGAACTGTTGGCGCCGTTTTCGAGCAGCCGCCGCACAAGGTAGGCAAGCAGGTCCCGGTGCGCACCCACCGGGGCGTAGATCCGGCAGCGCGTGCCCTCTTTCTCGAGCACGCGCTGGTGCAGCGACTCCCCCATGCCGTGCAGCCGTTGAAACTCGAAGCGTGCGGTGTCCTCGGCGAGTTCGAGGATCGCGGCCACGGTGTGGGCGTTGTGCGTCGCGAACTGCGGGTAGAGTCGGTCGGTCAGACCGAGCAGCTTCTGCGCACAGCAGATGTAGGAAACGTCTGTGTTGAGCTTGCGGGTGTAGACCGGGTAGCCGTCGAGCCCCTCGGTTTGTGCAAGCTTGACCTCCGTGTCCCAATAGGCGCCCTTGACGAGCCGCACCATGAGCCGGCGGTCGAGCCGGGTGGCGAGCTCGTGTAGCCAGTCAATCACATACGGCGCGCGTTGCCCGTAGGCCTGCACCACGACGCCGAACCCGTCCCAACCGGCGAGCGACGGGTCCGACACCACCGCCTCGAT